>JACMKL010000279.1 GCA_014380105.1 Candidatus Melainabacteria bacterium | reverse complement strand
TTCTTATCTCCCAGTTTGATCTTCCAGTAAATTATGACGAGGATCACGAGCTTCCCCTTCCAGACATCTAACTTTTTGTTGAGAGGCGCGCGGCTTTATGCGCGTCCACTCGAACTAAAGTTAGATCGCATTGGTGGCTGCCAACAGCCCTGCCGCTTTCAATTCCTGGACGCCTCGACACTATTCAGACAACAACCTTTCCGCCGTTGGAAATTATATGTTCTGCTACTGCCAACGCTGTATTTGGAATACTGGCATTGATAATTTTCACTAGCTTGATTCGAAGATTTATGCCAACCCTTCCGAAAATCTTGCCATTGTTATTGATCATGGCGATTGCACTGAACAAGCTGACCAATCATCCTCAAGACTGGGTGATCGGGACAAGTTTTATGCTGCTTGTTTTGACGACAATCTGGCTCTTCACCACTCGTATTTTCAAATCAAATTTTCTAGCGTATATAATGTCCGCAATTGTCGTGAGCAGCATTGCTCCACTTAATGTTTTATTGCATCAAGGCGCACCGATATCGCAAATAGAAATCGGACTGACAGCTCTTCTTGCAGCAACACCATTGATTGTTGTTTGCTATCAGCTTTGCACGCGGGCTAAATAAGGAAGCACAACCCAAAATTCTGAGCCGTCAGTAACTCTTGATTCCAGAGTTCAGTTGAGCGGCGTTCTCCAACATGTTGTGGCGACACTCTAAAAGCCAGAATCGTGTGGCTGAAGCATTTTCTGCTCTTCCTCTTTCTGCGCTTCTTCTTGCATTTTTCGAACATACGGCGAAGGAGCAGGAGCAGTCGGTTCTGCCTCTTTCGGTTTTAATTGCAACTCCAACATCTGAATGCGTTGTTTTACTGCACCAACACGTGGTGCCTCCGTGCACAGACGAGTGAATTCTTTGTACTCTTTGACAGCAGATGAGACGTGTCTTTCAGCATCAAACATCATCGCCAATTGAAGGTGAGCTTCCGGATTGGATACATTCATCGATAGCGTGCGGTGCCAATCTTCGAGTGCATGTTGGTGATCACCCAGCGCCATCAAACATGTTCCACGATTTAAATAAATCGTCTCTTCATCGAGACCTTTCAACTCTTTCTCACTGCTCAACATCGCTGCATATTGATAAATAGCATTCTGCCAACGCTTATTCATCATCAGCATGTTTGCATAATTCATCCATGCTTCCGTATAGGTCCAGGGTGTATTCCCCAACGCTTGCAGAAACCAGTGCACGGCACTGTCGTACTTATCTTGATCTCGGTATATTTTGCCGTAGAGATTATAGGCTTGAGGACAAGGACCTTGAAACCCTGCTAAAGCTTCCCGCGCTTCATTTTCAGCCTCAACAAATCGCTTGTTACGTAAATAAATTTCGCCCAAATGAATGCGCGCTTCCCAAGACGCGGAGATAGTCTGCTCGAGATGCTTCTTAAAAGCCTCAATCGCCTTAGTATCCTCATGCTTCAATTTGTAGGCAGAGCCCAGCCAAAAATAAGCTTGCGGGAAATATTCATTGCGTGCAAAGTAAATAGCTTGCTTGAAGCCGTCTATTGCACCATCGTAATCTTTCTGCTTATATTTTGCCATGCCGATGTCGTACTGCGCTTCGGCGGGCAACACATGCCCTTTGCCTCGCTCGGATTTAGCATCAAGAGGTGCACACAAAAAAGCCGGTGTGACCAACATAACTATCGCGGCTGCAATTCTCAAATGCGTTTGAAACATTCAAATTCCTACGGCTACTTTAGATTCCTAGAAGCTCTTTCAACTGAGTCTCATCAAGTATTGTTATACCAAGTTCTTGCGCCTTTGCCAGTTTTGACCCTGCGCTCTCGCCGGCAACCAAAAAATCAGTCTTTTTGGACACTGATGAACTGGCTTTCCCGCCGCGCTCTTTAATCAATTTTTCCGCCTGAGCACGGTCCAGAGTCTCCATGCTGCCAGTTAAAACAAAGATTTTGCCTGTCAGCGTCTTCTCGATTGCGTTACGCGCAGTCAATTCACTCTCACTGACCTGCATCTGAACCCCAAGTTCTCTCAAATCAGAGACCATTTTCCCGGTCAACGGATTTTGGAAAAATTCCCGTACTGATTGAGCGATTTTTTTTCCCATGCCATCAACCGAAAGAATTTCTTCTTCCGAGGCGTTCGCCAGCTGATCAATAGAGTTGAATTTATCCGCCAGTAATTCCGCGCCGGACGTACCGACGTGGCGAATTCCGAGTGCATGAATGAGATTAGCCATCGGTCTTTTCTTGGACTCTTCTATGGCTGTCAAAACATTTTCCAACCATTTACCGCCCTGTTTTTCGCGGGCACTATCGGTTTTTTTATCGCGAAACTTCAGCTGTTTGAGCGTGTCTGCATTCAAGCGGTATAGATCGGCCGGGTCTTTAATCAAGGACTGATCGACCATCAAATCGACCAAAACCTCTCCCACGCCTTCAATGTCCATTGCGTCACGACTGACCCAATGTTCGATACGGCGCTTTGTCTGAGTCGGACATCCGTAGGTGTCAGGGCAGCGCAAAGCCACTTCTTCACCTTCGCGCTCCAACTCATGTCCACACACAGGGCAAGTGGTCGGGTACACAAATGGAATGCTATTTGCGGGTCGCTTCGAAACATTCACGGAAAGAACTTCCGGAATTATTTCGCCAGCTTTTCTAACGAGAACAGTATCGCCAACTCGGGCATCAAGTCTGGCAATCTGATCAGCATTATGAAGACTGGCTCTCTTAACGGTTGTCCCGGCCAATTTCACAGGGGCTAAAATGGCAACCGGTGTAACAGCGCCAGTCCTACCGACGTCGAACCAGATATCCTCAAGGACAGTTTCGGCCTCTTCCGGTGGGTACTTAAATGCGATTGCCCAGCGCGGACTGTGAGACGTTGCTCCCAGCGCATTCCAGAGAGAGCGCTGGTCAAGTTTGACCACCACGCCGTCTGTTTGATAATCGAAATCATGACGCTTTTGGTCAATTTCACGACAAAAGGCTTTTACTTCTTCGATACCCATCGTGGCTCGGCTGTTAGGTTCTGTAGGAAACCCGAGGTCGCGCAACAATTCAAGTTCTGAGAAATGCTGTGGCGGGTCAGACATTTCAGAGTCCGTCACAAAGGCCTGGTAAACAAATAACGATAGTCTGCGCTTGGCAGTTTTGCGGGGGTCTTTCTGACGTAAGGAGCCACTTGCAGCATTTCTAGGATTCGCGAATTCGAGGTCACCCTCGTCAACAAGAGCCTGATTTAACTCAGTAAAACTGCTGACCGGCATATAGACTTCGCCGCGCACTTCCAACATATCCGGAACCTTCAATAAACCGCCAGAATAAGCTGATTTACTAGCTTTCAACTCACGTGGCAAACTCTTGATTGTTTTCAAATTGTGCGTGACGTCTTCACCAATTTCACCATTACCTCTGGTGGCACCTTCGACAAATTTGCCATTCTTGTATGTAAGTGCGATCGATAATCCATCGATCTTCAATTCACAAACATACCTGAGGCTCTTTAATTTTTCCTCGTCGAGTTCGAGCCCTTTTGAAAGCCTCTCTTCCCACTTATCGAGGTCATCTTCGGACATCGCGTTGGCGAGACTTAAGAGAGGAATGCGGTGACGAATTTGCTTGAATTCTGTGGACGGGGCGGCACCAACGGTTTGTGTCGGACTATCAGTCGAAAAGAATTCAGGATGTTCCGTTTCTAGACTAATCAGTCGATTAAACAAAACATCGAATTCTGCATCAGTTAATTCGGGCTGTTCGAGAACATAGTATGCAAAACGATGATGCTCTACTTCTTTTCTCAAACTCTCAATTGTTTCCCGCACGTCCAGATTTAACTGCTTTGTCACATCGCACTCCACAATTATTGGGCGCATCGCCCGAGTTTATCGTTTCACCCTAAATCGCCTGAAGCGATTTAATCAAGCCCTTCGCGAGATAGAATGACGGCGTCTCCTTGAGCTGTACCGGAGCAGATCGCGGCAGCGCCCAATTTGACTCCTCTACGCTTCATTTCTTTGGCGAGGGTCAATAAAATTCTAGCTCCACTTGCACCAATTGGATGACCAAGGGCAATTGCGCCACCATTGACGTTGACCTTCTCTTCGTCAATGCCGAGCATTCGCATCGATTTTAAGGCAACAGAAGCAAAAGCTTCGTTGATTTCAACAAGGTCTAAATCTTG
>JACMKL010000278.1 GCA_014380105.1 Candidatus Melainabacteria bacterium | reverse complement strand
TTCATTGCGAGGCAAAAATGTCTGAAGATTACTCGTCTATCGAGAGCAGTCTGGCGCAACTCAGTAAGAGGATTGATGAACAAGCGCGTTTCACGAGAAGTGTGGTAATCATTTGTACACTCACTGTGCTTGGTGTCGTCTTTTACACGATGACTGAAGTTTTTAGCAGCTTGCCTGCAAACATATTGCTGCATTTTATGGGCAATATGGAAAAGGTCTATCACGAGTGGAAACTATTTGATTCTTCAGATTCGAAGAATAGAAGAATTTTGTTGCCACCACCGGCAAAACCAGCCCCGACAGCCACCTCAGGCGCGCCTAAGCCGTAGGTTCGATGCGTGCAATCGTTGCGCAAAATAGTTGCGCGAAGTAATCGAGCGAAATTGCTCAATCATAAAGAACCGGCTGTAAGCAGATGCTACAGCCGGTTTTAATTTATTGGATAGACGAAGATTGCTGAGCTATTTTTTCAGCAAAGCCTGACGTCGCTTCACTTCGCTTTCAACTTCATCTGGTGTGATGTTGTTGACTTGCATCGGACCTGCGCAAATTTCGCGCCATGGCGCGCCTGCAAGGGCTTGTCTGACGATTACTTCAAACACTTGTGCTCTCACGCCACTGCCATAACTACCGGCTCCAGACATGAAAGGAGTTGTAGCTGGTGCGCGTGGTATTGCCTGGTCTGGCGATGGCTCAGGTGGTGAAGGCGGAGGCGGTGGTGGCGGAGGTGGTGGCGCAGGCATCGGAGCTGGCATCGGCGCAGGAGGAGGCGCTGGCGCCGGAGCCGGAGCTTGCGAGGGCGCTGATGGCGGTGCTCCCGGTGGAGTAGGAGCTTCCATCTGTTGTTGTTGTTGCTGTGCGACCGGCAAATCGAGTGGCTTCGGTGGAGCCGCATCAAATAGTGACGGAGCAACCGGTTGAGCCGGAGCAACATCAAAGAAACTTTGTGGACGTGGAGCGGCTTGAGCTTGTGCTTGTGCCTGCGCATGTGCCTGCACCTGAGCTTGAGCTTCAGCTGCTTTCACGTTTGACTCAACCATCTGACGTTGGAAATCAGTGACCATTTCTTTGGTTTGATCTCGAAGCTCCTCAAGTTGTGCTTTAAGGTTGGCGTTTTCACTATCTTTGCGAGAGAGCTCTTGTTCTCTCACTTCTAAAAGTTCATCGCGCTTACTCAATGTTTCTGACAATTCGTCATAGCGCGAATTGAATTCTTCCCAGCGTGAACCCAGAAGTAATTTTTGTTCTTCTAACTCGCTTTCCTTCGAATTAAGCATCGTTTCCATTTCGCGCTCACGTTGCTCGAATCGTTGCATCAACTCGTCTTGCGACTGGCGCATTTTATCTATTTCTGCAAAAACAGCTTCATCTTGAACACCGCGGTTACCGCCATCTTCAGAAGAATTTGAGCGCGAACGGGGTGGTGCCTCTGCACCTTGTACGGCGTCATAGGCCGCTCTAAAAAGTTCGCCTGATAATTTCTGAGTGCCAAGCAAATCAACTAATCGGTGCAATAAATCAGCAGGATGATCTTCCGGATAAACAGCCATATAGGCTGATTTAAAAGTCCACGGATCGATCAATCCAGCAGATAATTGATCTGCCAAACTCATAACCAATTGCTCCGGACTCATTCTGTCAGAGTCACTTTGACCTTCGTGTTTTGCTTCAAGACTTTGCACTAACTGATCGATTGCAGGGACCAATTCACCGACAGCTTTCATCGGTTCCAATGCTGCCGATAATGAATCCATCAAACTATTCAGAGTTAAATTGATCTCTGCAAACGTCTGATTCTGCATAGTTTCCGACAAAGATTTCATAGTCTCTGTCTGCTCCCCGGCCAATTTTTGAATGCTCGCCAAATTCATTGCGCAAGCATTTAATCCCTGGTCAATGTTGGTCAAAATTTCTTGAGCTAAATCACTCACGGGAGCAGGCGCGCCTAGATTGACGGGGCTGAGGGAAGAGAAAGAGGAAAGGTTGGATGAAACTGCTGCCATCTGTTGTTGAAAATCATATGATGATGACATAGGAGAATTTGCAGCGGAACCTGACGAAGAAGCGCTTGCAGTCTGGGTATCGGCAGCGGCTTTCGCAGCAGCAACTGAAGCCGCTGCTGGCAAAGCAAGCTCATCAACAAGCGTTGATTTCTTCGTTGACGATGAACCATTCTTGGTGCCATTCTTTGCATTGCCAGGACTGGCAGCTGCAATTGAAGATTCGAGCGTTGAAACAGGTTCGTTTCCAGATTGGGGCATCGTTGAGAATCCTTCCGCTGATGACGGATCGCTAATTGGAGCAGTGATAGAAGTCGCGGCTGCGACAACTGGTGTAGGGGTCGATGGAATTGAATCGGCTAATTCTTCAAGTCCAAAAGAATAGCTAGGTTGATTTTCTTTCGATTCAGTTATCGCCTGGGACAAATTCGGCAGACTTTTTGAAGCGCCTTTGCCCGCTTTTGGCACAAGAGAATCAAGCGTTGAAAGTGGCGAAGAGCCGCGGTCTTCAGACTTAGGCACGGCATTCATTGCTGCTGATAAAGCAGCACTTGCAGCACCAACTGCGTCAGCACCAAGTGAATCTACGGAAGATGCAGGTGTTGTTTGGGAAGGCAGATTCGGAGAGGTTGTTGATGGCGAAGCAGAAGGCGCAGAGGCAACTGGAGTTTGGTCAGGAATTTGAGGCAAAGAACCACCATTTTTCGGGGCAGCCGCAGCGTCATCTGAAGCTAAGAAATCGGGAATCGCAGGCGCTTGTGGAGAATCAGGTGTAACTGCTGGAACCGAAGCAGGGTCTGGCAGTGTCGCCGTCGAAGGAAGTGGTGGCTCGCCAAGAGCCGAGACAGCGTAAGGGTCTGGAGGAGTAGCCGCTTTCGAAAGCGAGCCTCGCAATCTGGCGCGCCGCGCCGACAGGGACGAGTTTTCTTCGCCCGCCTTACCAGAACCCGCATTGTCATACGGATCCATTGTGCTTCCCTTGTCCTCAGGACTCATTTGGTTTCCTTTCAATCTAGGGGCGGTCGCACTCGCCACCCTCTTAAAACCCGGCAAATCGTGCAGCGCACTCCGAGTTATGCCTGCCTTCTTATAAGCTTACTAAGAGTAATGTACCCTGAAGAAACATAAGCTATCGCCCAAATCTCGTAATCTAACTGCGATAAGGGTTTTGTCGGAAGCGTCGGATAACGTACACGTCTTAACAGTCAGAGCTAGTTGACCCCTCTTGCACCAGTTCACTATTCTTAGTATATATCCCCAAAGTCCTGAGCGGCTCAGGAAATTTAGGGCTTGACAAGAGGGGTTTCTAGGCATACGATTCCGAGTGGATTGCTGTATTTATGCCTAACTTACTAAAGCTATCACGACAAAACTGCGGTAAATAGCCGAGAAAGCCATAACTATCTGATTTAGCGCTATCATCGAGATAGGCGCCGATTATTCTGCTATGGGAGCAGCCACCAGTTGGAAATCCTTATCTGTCAAACCTGCGGTCTTCTGTTACGCGGCGAAGCAAAATCATGTCAGTCGTGCGGAACTCCAGCGTCTAAATTTTCTGCCACCGCATTACCAGTCATGTCAAACACATCAGCCCCGCTTGCTGTGGCTGTTGATCCCGATCCACTGGTTTTAGAAAGAGTGGTAACCGCTCGTCGCCTTGGCACTTACAAACTGAAAGACAATTTCACGTACGCGTACGGAAATGGCGAAGACGGAAATGGTCACAGCAATGGCGAGAATGGTGAAAACGGTCATGGCACCAATGGACACACCAATGGTGAAAACGGACAGAATGGTGGAAACGGACAGAATGGAGGAAATGGCTATAGTTCAAACACTGGTTCATCCCAGGTACTGCCCAGTTCGACTGGAACTGGTCTAGCCGCTTTTGGATTAGGCTTCCTTTCTGCTGGACGCAAACCTGCTCCAGTAACACCAATTTTTTCGGACAATCCCTGGGGCGACGACCCTGCTCCAACGCAAGAGCCACCGGCAGTGGCAGCCCTGACGCCTGACAACTCAGCGCCGAGTAATGCAGCGCC
>JACMKL010000277.1 GCA_014380105.1 Candidatus Melainabacteria bacterium | reverse complement strand
TAATTGTTCTGAATCTTATTATCGCGGGTGTCGCGGAAAGACACCTTGGCAATCGTCCTGCCGCAAACAAGCACTTTGAAGATGCACTTAGAAGATCTGAAGAAATTAGTTACGACTGGGGAAAAGCTTGCGCATATGGTAATCTCGGCAATATGCAACAGGAATTTTCTTCCCATTCAGAGACTGAGGATGATGCAATATCATCCCTCAATAAAGCAGCGGAACTCCATAAAAATGCCGAATTCTACAGCGAATTGGTAAAAGACAAAATTGGAATCGCTCAAGATTATGGAAATCAGGCGATTGTAATGATGGATCAATGGTGCATAAATTACAAACCGATCGATAATCGCAGATCACTGGATCGTCAAAAATTAGATAGAGAATTTGACCAAGCAAAGAAGCTGTATGATGAAAGAATTAGAATGGCAATTGAAGATATTAATGATTTTCGTGGTGCTGCTAACGGATATGGAAATCTTGCAACGCTTCATCTCGAACGATATCGTGTTTACTCACATAAAGAGTCGATTGGCCTCATTGAGAATGCTTATTTGAATGCGATTAATTGGCATAAGAGCGCGAATAATTTAAGAGGAATAGCGGCTAACGAAGGAAATTTGGGACGAGCATATCGTATAATTCATTCAATCAAGGGAGGCCAGGAATATTCGGAGCTGTCGAAATTCTATCTTGATTCCAGCTTAAAGCACTTTCGAGAAATAGGCGACTCCGAAGCAATATACATAGCGCAGGCCAATATCCTTGCATGGCATCTAGTAAATAATGATTTTTTGATCATGACCATGAGGGAAAAAGTCAAGATTCAAGGAGAAAAATGTGGCCGTAATATTTCTGATGAAAGTGAACTATGGAATTTAAAACCTAAGCAGGAGCCTTCCCGCCTCAGGCACTTGTCAGACAAATATGGGAAATTACATTCGGTTGATTTCTTTTCATATGCGAACAGTTCGTATCCATTTGCTGATCGCATCCTCCATTCGAAATCTTTGTGCTTGGAGCACTTACAGCTATCGCTAGCGAGCGCTTACGAAGCAAACACCATGCGATCTAATGTATAGTTTAGATCTCTAATAAATTGATAAATCTCCCCTTTAGCAGTGAAAGGGGAGATGTCTGACGATATTGGATTGATTGGTTTTGATGGTTGCAGGGCTGTGCAAGGATTGGGTGTTGCCATGATTTCTGGAGGGCATTGACGGAAATTTGCGATTCATTTTCATCACGCACTACCCTATGTTTTTGGCGTGGGGTAATCATGCTGAATGCTTCGTATTTTTCAGAGTGATTCGGCAGCAAATGCCAAAGGCTATTACACGTCGGGATTGGAGGACGCGCACGACTACTATGTGGCGGGTGCAGCCACGTCTGGGCTTTGGTTCGGAAAAGCGGCTGAGATGCTGGGTTTGTCGGGTGAAGTAACGCAGGAGCAATTTCACCTGCTTTGTGATAATCATCGGCCCGACACTTTCGAAAAACTAAATCCGCGTGAGAACACCAAGCGGAAGATTGGCTACGACATGACATTTTCTGCACCAAAATCGGTTTCGATCTTACAGGGAATAGTTGGTGAGAAAAATGTCATTTTAATTTTCCAGCAGGCCGTGCGAGAAACGATGATCTATCTTGAGCAAGACGCGCATGTTCGCGTTCGTAAAAATGGACTGGATGAAACTCGGCGTACCGGCAATCTCGTTTGGGGCGAGTTCACACATTTTGAAAGTCGCCCGATTGACGGAATCAGTGATGTGAATTTGCATTGTCACTGCTATTGCTTCAACACGAGCTATGACGCTGAGGAAGGTCGTTTCAAGGCGGGCGAGTTTTTCAACATCAAGCGTGATGCGCCCTATTATGAGGCGATTTTCCATAGTCGGCTGGCGCAGGGGCTGAAAAGCCTCGGTTATCAAATCGAGAACAAAGCTTATGGGTTCGAAGTGGCGGGGATTGGTGATGAAAATATCAAGCGCTTTTCACGTCGTGCCACGGAGATTGAAGAGTTGGCTGAGAGGCTCGGAATTGCTGGAAACGACAAGGCAAAGGACAAGCTGGCGAGCCTCACTCGCAAGAGCAAAAAGATGCGGTTCAAAGGTGCTGAAAAGCTGGCTGAGTGGCGCAGCAGACTTGATTGGGATGCGCTGGACTTGGAGCAACCACCCACGAAAACTGTGAAAATTAGTCCTGCCTTCGCAGTTCAACTCGCAATCGAAAACATGTTTGAGCGCAAAAGTGTTGGATCGTTTCGCAGGCTGATAGCGTGCGCAATTCAGAACTCTTTGGGGTCTTGTACGGTGAACGAGATTTTCACTGAGATTCGCGGGCATAGAGATTTAGTCGTCACCGAGAAGAATGGGGAATTCCTCGCAACCACTCACGAAATCATCGCGGAAGAAAAGGCGATTTTGGAGTATTTGACAAAAACGGCATCCAGCCAAATGACGATAGACCCGTGGTATCAGACGAAAGTGCAGACTCTTGATGATGACCAGCGTGACGCAGTGGAGGCCATCCTCAAAACTTTCGACGGAGTGATTGCCATCGAAGGTCGTGCAGGCACCGGCAAAACTACGCTGTTGCGCGAGGCTGTGTTGGCGATGCATGCAGCGGGGCAAAATGTCTTCAC
>JACMKL010000276.1 GCA_014380105.1 Candidatus Melainabacteria bacterium | reverse complement strand
TGTCAGAAACTTCTTTAGCATAATGCCACCAGAGGGCTTGTCCCCTCCGCTTTTATTGAAGTCTTGAGCGCCAGCTTGCGTCATTGACTCACTCATGGATTTAGAATCCGGTGGCGTAGTTTTGACTTCCATAGGTCCTTAGATTTCCTTTCTGGTTTCAACAACCAAATCTTCACTGGTAATTTCCTTAAGCATCAAACCATTGAATAAAGTATCGAGAACATCGTTTGTTTTTGACTCGAGTGTTTCTTCCTGCCCACTAAAATATTTAGTGAACATGGTTCCATAAAGTAAATTGCTTGCCACTTCTATTGCTCTGTCCACTGGCACATTGCGGATTTTACCGCTTGCACTCAACTCAGCAAAAAGTTCTTTCCATGGACCTAGATTTTCGCGACGGTGTTCGAAATAAGCTTGTTTTTCACCAGCGCGAAATTCCGCTCGCTCTTGAATGAAAAGTTCTACAACATATGGGTGCTGATCAAAGAAGCGGAAATATGCACGCACGGCCTGTTCGATTTTTGCAAGCGGTGGTCCAACATGAGTCACTGCTTCATCTACTTCCGCCTTCAATTGACGAACGCAATTTTCAACAGTGGCAGCAAATAAATCTTTTTTGCTGGGGAAATAACGATACAGGGTACCTTTTGCCACTCCAAGCTCATCAGCTAAAATGCGCAAGTCTGAGTTTGGATATCCAAGGCGTGCAAAAAAGTGAGCCGCTGCATTCAAAATTTCTTGGCGCCTGCGCGCTGGAAGCCCTTCGTCTTTCGGACGTCCTACAGTTTTGCGCATTGTTGAAGTCATGGCGAAAGCCGTCCCCTACTGGCACCTAGATTAACCAGCGTTAATTGACCCGAAGGTCATTTAATTATAGCAGACGGCTCTTGACGGCGCCGAAGGGGTAACGGAAGCTGACCGAAACAGGTCAGTCGTCATCTTCGAAATCGTCGTCCTCATCAAAGTCTTGGAGAATATCGAGCTCGTCTTCATAAAGTCGTTTTTGCTCAAGCGCCAGAGCTGCAAGTTCTGGCTTACCTTCCTGGAGAGCCTTTTCTGCCTGACTGTTCCAGTCGTCAATTTCGTCCTGGAGCTTTTCTAACTTAGTTGGAGATGCGCCCATTTACTTGGTTGTACTCGAGGGTTTTGCGGCTACCTGACCGATGCTGCGTTTTACATTGTGGATGTGATTCATTGCATACGTACAATAAGCGCGAGTTTTAACGTCCGGATTAAGTGTCAGACAAACATTGTATTCACAAAGTGCACGGTCATACTGGCCGAGGTCATAATTGCAGTTGGCGAGCTGATAATGAGCCGCAATTGAAGAAGGTTCATCAATCACTGCTTTTGCAAAATATGCTTTAGCCAGCGCTATTTTGCCTTGTTTAAGCTGTTTAACACCAGCAAAATACGCTTCACTCGCGAAGCTCGGGAGAGCCGAAGTAGCGAGCAAAATGAAAGAAAGCAATAGTGGCAGCAGTCGCAATTTTTGAAACATGTTTCAAGCATCCTCGAGCAACCACACAAAAGTAGGTCGTCATTTGAATTTCGATTGGGAGAAGAAGATTCGATCTCATCAAAGATAAGCGCCCGCAACAATCGCTGCAATGGTGAGATCACGCAACTCAAATATTTCGAAGCCGCCTTTTAGGCTAGCTTCGTCGAAAGAATGGCCCCAGAATGCTTACTTTTTGTTAGTGAATGTGGATGTGATTCTTTTCGCGATACTCGACCATTTTGTCCCATTCAAGAACTTCCGGTTTTTCCTTGACCAGTTGATTCCAGGTGATATGCGGACGACCTGTGTCGATCTCGACCATTGAAATACAATCATCAACCGGACAAACTGAGGCGCAGAGTGCGCATCCTACGCAATCTTCTTCTCGGACAACCGGCCACAATCTTTCGTTGACTTCGTCAGTTAGTTTTAACGACTTCAAATCGATGCACTGGTGCGCAGTATCGTTGCAGGCGATGAAGCAAAGATTGCATTGAATGCATTTGTTGTGATCGATGCGAGCGACTGATTGGAAGCCAAGATCGAAATCACCAAAACTGCTGATGCGAGGCAGTGATTTGCCAATAAAATCATCGCAAGTTTGAAAACCGCGCTCATCCATCCAGTTGGACATGCCTTCGATAAGGTCCTCAACAATACGGAAACCCCAATGCATGACGGCAGTACAAATCTGTACGGATGTGGCACCAAGCAACATGAATTCAACACAGTCTTGCCATGTTTCAATGCCGCCAATTCCCGAAATGGGAATTCCGGACTTGCGAACATGCTCATCGGCGGCAACTGCAGACAGTAAGTGCAAAGCAATTGGCTTCACAGCAGGACCTGCATAACCACCGTGTCCGCCCTTGCCACCAACGTTCGGTCTGATTTCGAAAGAATCGAGGTCGACACCCATAATACTGTTGATGGTATTGATCAGTGAGAGTGCAGATGCTTTGGCATCGACAGCAGCTCGGGCTGGATAAACGACGTCAGTGACGTTTGGCGTCAGTTTAACGATGACTGGCTTGGTGGCAACTTCCATGACCCATTCAGTGACCATGCAAGTGTATTCAGGCACTTGTCCCATCGCAGCTCCCATGCCGCGTTCTGACATACCGTGCGGACATCCAAAATTCAGCTCAAATCCATCAATTCCGGTGGCTTCAGTACGTTTTACAATTTCTTGCCAGGCTTCTTTTTTGGACTCAACCATAATTGAAGCAATCACAGCATGATTAGGGAAGTTGCGCTTAACTTCAGCCATCTCTCTCAAATTGATATCAATCGGTCGATCCGAAATCAACTCAACGTTATTCAAACCGATAATTTTTCTACCTTTGTAATCGATGGTGCCATATCGATTGCAGACGTTCATAACTGGCGCGCCGATCGTCTTCCAGACTGCTCCACCCCAGCCTTGTTCGAAAGCTTTCTGTACCTGATATCCCGAATTCGATGGTGGAGCAGACGCCAACCAGAATGGATTGGGCGACTTGATACCATTGAAATTAATGGAAAGATCTGCCATTGCAAACTCCTTGGGCAAAACGCTTACTTTTTATGAGCGCCGACGTGTACCTGGTCTTTGAATTCGTGACTTGCGCAACCGAGCGCCATCGTAGGATCTATGGACATATCTGTTGAGCGCTTCAAGGTGCCTGCTGGAATTTGCTTTCCAGTCAACTGTTCATAAATCGCTCTCGCTGCGATTTTGCCATCTTGAGTGGCCATGACAGTTGACGCTTCACCTCTGCTGCGAATGCAATCTCCACCTGCGAAAATTTTCTCGTGGGCAGTACGATTGGTTTTGCTGTCCACTGCAATATAACCTTTGATCGTCTTTATTCCATACTCGCCAAGTTTGGCGATGAATGGGGTGTGTTTCAATTGACCGATCGCAGTTA
>JACMKL010000275.1 GCA_014380105.1 Candidatus Melainabacteria bacterium | reverse complement strand
TGCGCAAGGCAAACACAATTGCTTCTTCATCCTTTTCCGCACAGCATCCGAGGCGAATTCAGGCGGGTTTGGAACTTGGTACATTATTAGCTGCGCTCGGACAGAATGAGGAGGCCGAAGTCTTAAGAGAAGACGTACTCTCAGCATTGGAAAAGACCGGTATAAGTCCGCCGGAGGCCATTGGATTTTTTATGAAGGCGATGTCAAATATTTCTTTCATGATGAACGGTATCGATGGAAAAGTAATTCCTGGCAGAAAGCTCGGCAAACAGAAGAGCCGTGGAGTGGTGTCGAATGTGGTGCCAATGTTTTCGGCAGATAAGTCCTCCTCGAAGAGAGTTTCAGAGTCTGTAGTAGATCAATCTACAGCGGCGTACCAGCTGAAAATTGTTCTAAAGCGCGTAACACCAGCGATTTGGAGACGAGTAGTCGTCCCGCTCGACTGTTCGCTTGAAGAACTTCATGATATTATTCAAACCGCAATGGGTTGGTTCGACTCACATCTGTATGAATTTCGCATTGGCAGACTAACTTTTAGTAAAGATCCGGAATTCACTAATGTAAAAGAGAGTCGAGAATATACCTTGCGGAATTTCGATTTCGGTATTAACTCGACCTTTGAATATTTATACGACTTTGGTGATGACTGGCTTCATTCAGTAAAAGTCGAGAAAGTGTTATCGGAAGCGGAGTATGATGAAAGCGAGATTTTCATTAAAGGCAAGGGAGCTTGTCCTCCAGAAGATTGTGGGGGACCTTATGGCTTTATGGCATATTTAAGTGCGTTAAAAAGCCCCGGTTTTGATATGAGTATGTTTCCTGAAATGTTTCACGATTTTGACCCTTTACTCTTGCCTGAGTGTTTTTACGAGAAGAAAAAGTCTTCCAAACGGAACAAGTAAATTTAATTCTATCGCTATCGCTGAGAATCTATGAACTTCGTCCAGATTATCGCCACGCTCAGAAAGTTTGGTAATTACCTGGCGGGCTTATTTCCACCCCTGGTTTGGATCGCTGATTTGCTGGCGAAGCCGTTTCTCTATGTCGCTAATCTTCCAGTTCTTAAGCCCTTTCGCGAGAAGCTAGCTGCCAACTCGTTTTTCAAATCATTCTGGAAGATCTTCGAGCGTTTCTATTGGCGTACTTATTCTAAAGATCGCCTTGATCTGACAGAAGCACCACCAGAAACAGTCTCGCTGCTCAAACCACTTTTCCAGCTTTGCGCCGTGATGTGCGTGCTGATTCCGTTTACTCAATACAATTTGTTGCCGGTAAACATCGAATCGTTTTCGGGTTTTAACGGCACTGCTCCGGCCTGGTCTGTGGCTCTCTGGTTGTTAGTTTTACCTTGCGCATGGGCTGCACTTCTGACTGGAGCGGCGAGATCCAATCGGATCATCTTTGCCGTCTTTGCAGTGGGTGCAGCATATTTTTTGACAACATGCGTTGTTCTTTTACCGCGCAGCTTTTTCAACGCGGCAATGCCAATTGCTATTCTTGTTTCGCTTGTGTTCTGTGAATATCGTCAGAAAGCAAATACTGCCACTGACGCAGCCAGGGGATTTTTGAACGCTTCAATAGTGGGGATTGCAGCAGGTATCCCGCTTATGATTTTGACGCCGATCAGACCTTATCTTGCTACCGTAATCAATTTGCCAGGACCTGCAATTAGTATCGGTGGTGGTGCCCTTCTGGGAATTATTCTCGGATTACTGTGCCTGAGTTATGCACGCTCAACAGCGCTTGCTCAGAAGCCTGATACAAACATTCAGAATGCGGGCATGGTGGTAAACGCCTGGGCCGTCACGATCCTTTTGACTGTTTTTCTTCTCGCCGGCGCTTCTCGCGGCAGTCTCGCTCAATCTGGCGGCATGCTAATTTCGTCGCTTTCTCTCACCAATGGTTATCTCTGGCCGCTCTGGTATTTCATTGGCGTGGGCATCCTGCACAAACTTATGGGCAGCAGCAAAATTGTCGCATCATCCATTGGCAGCATGCTTCCTCCCGTTTTTCTAAATCCACTAATTCTTCTCACACTCATAGCCAGTCTTTTCGCTGCTTACAGTGAGCGAGTTTGTTTTTACCTTTCCTCCGCTACAGATAAAACTTTAATTGCCACTCTGCCATTTTTCTATCAAATTTACGCTGCAACCAAACCTTATATCTGGAGCAATCCGCTCAATACAATGACAGTGCATTGGCTGAGTTGGGTTCTTTTGTTTGATGCCTTAGTGGTTTTGGTTCTGGTTATTCAGAGACGCCTTAACGCCGAAGTTCTGACTCGACTCTTATTTCTCACTACCCTGGCTGCTCTGTTAACTGCGGAATATGTTTTTCAGATGTCGTCGTTCGCCAGACCACTAAGTCATTCTACGACAGCACTTTTTCTGTTCGCAATCTGGCTTCTCTGGCTAATGCACACTGTCGGATGGGATTTAAGCAGTCGTTCATCGCCTGCATGGCCAGCTGCTGGGCGTCTCGCCATCTACAGCGGAATTGCCACCATTGCATTGCTCGACATACATGCAAGGTCTGCATGCAAAGATTTCAAACTGATGAACGAACTTTTTCTGACGATGTTCCGCGGAGTCATTGATGTCGGATTGCCGTACTACTTTTTAGTATGGACTGCTCGCCGTATTGAACAGCTTCCTGTCAAAGTCTCTTCATTATTAGGATTGTTCTCGCTTGGCGCGCTCGCCGCATTTTGTTTTAATGCTCTTGAGAAACTTGCTGGAGCTGGTTGGTCCATCCCTGGGCTTATGCTGGTGGCAAACAAACAACTTGAATTAATGCGATCTACGGGAAACGCAAATATTGACCTTGTCATTCCAGATAGCTGGTACGCACTGCGAGCGGTGCTTTATGTTTCACTGCTGTCCTTGATTTATGTATGTTGCAGTAAGAAAATTCGTGCAAATTCTAGTCGTTCTGTGGCGGTGCTTTTCGTTTTGGTAGCGTTTGCTAGTGGCATCGCCTCGTTTTCAAAAACACTTGTGGAACTTCCTGTACCTCCCGAAGTGCGCGCCTATATTGCACCGTGTGTTCAAGAGCTGACGTTCAACTGTGCTCTGTTTCAGTCCTATCTTGTCTATTGGATTCCAGCGCTAATTCTGGGTGTTTCGCAACTCTATGGTAGTAACAAGCTTCGAAACTTCTTGTTTGCCGTGCCTGCTGCAGCCTTAACTCACTTCCTGATCTCCTGGTCATACGCTGAATACGAAACCTACCTGAGGGCATGCAATACCCTCTACATGTACATGTCCATCCTCGGCGGTTTTTTCATTCTCGTGGTGGCACTATGCCTACCACAAATCACCGAGTGTGAAAGCGAGGCACTTCAGCAAGGGGAGCGAAAGGAGAAGACTGCACTTTTGTCACCAAAGACACTTGTATCACTGTTGATACTCGCAGAAATGATTTTAATTCCACTCACAGTGCTTCAGAGCAATCTGAAATTTGCCAGTCGTGAAATTCCGTCTTTAGCCCGTTCAGTTTCTATTCCAGAAATATGGCAACAACAAGCTGATGCTGCGGGAATGCCACAACCCCAAAGCTCCACTTTTGTGCGTAAAGGTCTTGGTGCCGGAATGTCGATGTTACAAATAGGCAGTTTGCCTTCTGAGCCCGAAGGCGTCAAAGCCTTACTCAAAAAATTGCTTGCCGCCGCAACCTCGAGTGGCGTCTATCAAAATTTGTCTGTAGTTTCTATTGAATCCTGGGGGAGATATCGCACGGACGCAATTTGCTGTCAATTTTCGTATGAAATTCCGAAGTCGCAGCCCGTTATAACAATGTCTGGACTGACTGTCCTTGTGCCATCTGGTGCTAAAACCGAATTCTACACGCTCTATACCAGCCCCTCCGAGATCGGAAAAGAACAGTGGGAGATGGCAGCGATTATTCAGCGTTTAGAGAAGCGCTAGTGACGGGCAAAAGCGTCTGCATTCAATTTCGCCAAAGCTTTCGTGTCCGCATCTGTATTCCGATGCAATTTCTTGAGCGTATCGATTCTATCGGCAATTGCACTTGCTTCATTCGAATGCAATTTCACATGTTGATTGTCCGCTTGAAGCGCTTCGTTGTAGTGACCTAAAGCCTTTTCTGAAGTTGCCAGCGCTTCGAAAGACCTGCCAGAATTGGGATATAACTTCGTTGCTAATCTTGCGACCGGCAATGCTTCTCTAAAGCGCTTCATCTGGTTCAAAACCAAAGCCTTCACTTCGACTGTATGTGGGCTGGTTGGCGCGATCGCCAAAGCTCTATTTGCGTATACGAGAGCGTTTTCGTTGCTATTTTTCATATAAGAATGGTAATAACACTCTGCGAGATTCTCCAGTGCAAGCGCGTGATATGGATCTTCGTTTACGATTTCTTGGTACAGCGGTCGCGCCTGAGTGTAATTGTCGTCATCGTAGTATTTCTGAGCAAGAACCAATTTCTGGTCAAAAGTAAGGACGGGAGCTGCGACTTCTGGTGCGGGTGTATATGTACCTGCGGATTCGTAAACAAAAGTCGCGCCCTTCGGCACCTCTGCGTAGTAATAAGTCACGTAACTCAGCACGGTGAGTGGTAATCCTAGAGCGAGTGCCCGCAGTGATTCTTGACTCCAGAGCGGTAGTTGGGTGTTGACTGTTGAGTGAAGGCGATGTTTGGCAAGATAGAGGCACGACACCGCGGTCAGAAAAGCGCAAGCGGCAAAGCAAATAGTTGGTGCCAGATCTTTTAAACGGAGCGCTAGGGGAACAAAAAATATTCCGCAGAGACCAAAATAAAACGCGTTAAACAACTGTAGCTTACGCGTTTTTGGCCAGTCGCATTCTCTGTCTATCAGCAGATATTTCGGGTCGATTTCATCACTGTTCGGTGTTGTTATTATTTTTGGTGCTGTAGTTACTGTTGTTTGTGCTCCAACAGTTGTTTTGTCTTCAGTCTTTGATTCATCCAGTAGAGGCGCAACAGTGCCGACTTGATGCACAACTTCTTCCACCTCGACGAGGCGTGGCTCTAATTTGGATTCAATATGGATTTCAGTTTCTGGGCACATAAAACCTGAACCGGACGTTTGGCGCCCGATGCAAAATAAACTTTGTAAGCAGTTTCTTTACCTACAATAACCCAACCGCAGGTCAGAGGTAACCGGGGTAAATACTGGAAAATGACTATGTTCATAATGACATGGCGGCTTTGATCCTGTGCGCTACATCCCAGGTTATTATTAGCGTCAGCGATGACGAAAGAGAGCGATAATCAATTAGGCGAGGACATTCAGGCGCTCACCCTGGAGCTTACTGACGCGTTTACTCTTGATGAATTGCGAAAATTACATCAAGATCTTATTGGTGAGAAACCCCCTGGACGGAAGCCGGAAATCGCAGAAAATTTGTCTGCTTATTTTAACAGTCCGGCTTTAAAGGGAATCTACGACAGCTTGAGTGAGGTCGAGCGACTGGCAATTGCCGAGGCACTTCACTCTGACTATGGATATGATCCCGAGCGGTTTAAAGCGACTTACGGTGATAGAGTAAATTTCGGTCAACGCAGTAGCTATTTGTCTGCACCGATGGCGGTGCGAATTTTTCTACAGTATTTACAATACAACAAGTATGGCGTACGAAAAACCCTACGCAACGCATTGTTGAAAGTCGTTCCCAAGCCCGACCCACCATCAGTTGCATCCCAGGATAAACTACCCGAGAGTTATAACTTCTTCGTTTCGGATGGGCGCCGCTCTTCGATTGAAGAAGGCAGTGCCACTCCACTCGAAACAGTAGAGCGTAGTGAGCCTGCCCAAGCAGAACTCTGGTCAGTTTTGCGCATGATCAAGATGGGCAAACTAATAATGTCGGATAAGACATTCAAGTTTTCGACCGAAACACTGTTAAACATTGAAAGCACTATTGGCGGTGATTACTATCCGTTGGCTAAGACCGGCGCGATAAAGGAGCTGTTCTTCATTAAAGCTCATGGCTGGACGTCATTGTTGCAGGCGGCTGGTCTCGCGAAGGCGTCCGGAAAGAAGCTCGCATTTACGAAAACTGGAACAGCGTCAATTTCGCAAGAACCACCAAAACTGGTCAAGTCAATTTGGAAAGCCTGGTTAGCCAGTGACGACCAGGACGAATTGCGCCGCATCGATGTAATCAAAGGTCAGACAGGCAGAGCAAAGCGCTCGCTTTCGCCGCCCTCTCAGCGGCGTCAGAAAATTGCTAACACTCTTGCCGAATGCCCGTCGGGCAAATGGATTTCCGTTGACAATTTTTTCAAATTTATGCAGGCGCTGGGCAACTCATTCATGTTGAGCCACAATCCATCAACGTTGTATATCGGTACTTCTAATTATGGATCTTTGGAATACTGGGACACGCGTTGGGATGTTTTACATAATCGCTACGTTCGCTGTTGCTTAATGGAATGCATCGCAACTCTTGGTTTGATCGATATTGCATTTGTACATCCACTTTTCGGTCCCAAGAATTATGCGAACATTTTCGGCGCCGAACAGCTTCCATTCCTCAGTCGTTATGATGGTTTGCTCTATTTCAAAATCAACAAATTAGGTGCCTTCTGTCTCGATAAATCAGAAATTTATACTGACGTAACAAGCAAAAATACAGCTCGAATTTCAGTATTACAAAACAAACGCATTACGCTTGTCGACGGAAAATTGTCGATTGCTGATGCTCTATTGTTGGATTCGTTTTCGGATTTGATTGCAGAAAATACCTGGGAGCTTTCCACCGTAAAAGCTCTCGTATCCTGTGAAGCAGGGTTGAAGGTTCAGAGCCTCAGGAAATTTCTCGAGTCTCATGACGATCAGGAACTACCAGAACAAGTGCAGAGTTTTTTGAGAAACATTGAGGATGGCGCTGGTGCAGTCAGAGTGACGGGCACTGCTAACATCTATACCTGCCGTGATAAAGAGATCGCCAAGAAAATAGTTTCGCACTCTCACACCAAAAAACTTTGCCAGCTTTTCGGTGAAAGCCAGCTTGTGGTAAGGGCCGCCGACGATATAAAATTTCGTGATGCCATCCATGTAATTGGTTATGGCACCGCCAGCTTCACCGATTTGTAGCTGTCAGTCAATTTCTCGTTGAGGCACTCGCGCCTAGCTTCCTTTCTTTGCGTTCGCCTTCGCCTTCGCCTGCATTTCGCTCACTTTGCGCCAATCCGCCGAAGCTTCCGTCTTTCGACCCATTGCATCATAAATCGCCGCGCGAATTTCAAACGCTTGAGACTCCTTTCCATGAAGACGCATATGGGTGTTGGCTGCAACAAGGGCCCTGTCCAATTGACCCAATTTTCGATATGAGTAGGCCGCTGTCGCGTATGCCTCACCAAACGTGGAAGCCTGGTTGGAGGCGGCAAGCGACAGCGCTAGAGCCTCTTTGTAGCGGTCCAACCAATTGAGTGAATAGGCTTTGGTGCACTGAGCGTAGAGATTGCGCGGATTTATGGCGAGTGCCTTGTCTGCGTATTCAATCGAAAGTTTCGGCTGAACTGGAGATGTCCTGGTGTACGCGTCAGAGATTCGCTGGCACGCGATTTCGTTTTTCGGGTCGAAGAGCAGGACATTTTTGAAATGCACAATTGAGACATCGAATTTGTTTTCGTAATAGTATTTGTTTGCCATGAAAGTTTCGCCAGCCAGAGTCATATTGTTTAATGACGCTGGAATCACCACCGCACTTTGAGTTGGCCAAGGAATCGGAGTGAACACGTTTATAAGAATGATTGCCTCCGTGCTGCATATCAGTGCGAGTGGCAAAAGGAAGGCGATTCCACGCAGCAGGCGCTGACTCCAGAGTGGCAATTCGTCGTTGAGCGAGACATGATTGCGATAGTTGATGAAGTAATAGTAGGAAGCCATCGCAAAAGCTGAGCATAGAACAAAAGCTGCAATTAACAGATTTCCCGCAACTGTTGCTCCGCTCGTGTTGAAGTAGAGGATGACGGTCAATACCGCACAAAAGCTGTAAAACGCAAAATTTGTGCCTTGCGTCTTTCGGGATTGTGGCCAGACGTGATCTAAGTCTGATGTGGGAAACCCAGTGATTGGCGAAATTTGCGGATGAGGTACGTTTGCAAGCATAACGCGCAAAGCCGCTGACGCCTCCTCGGACGCTGC
>JACMKL010000274.1 GCA_014380105.1 Candidatus Melainabacteria bacterium | reverse complement strand
TCCAAAGCTCCTGAGTGCTGACGCCGAGCGCAGAATTGCAAGCGCTAAGAGACTTGAGAAATCAGGAGCGTTTGACCCTGTCTTAAATCATCTAAGTGAGTATTTGCGAGTACAAGATATTTTCGAGCCGGGCGTAGCCAAGGATGCCATACATAACGAATCAAGACTAAGTCTCTTAACCCGCTCAGGCATCACCGTATTTGCAGGGGCGCGCCTCAATCCCAACGAGACAAAAACTCCTTTTGTTCCGACTGGTAAATCAGGAGAATATTCTGGCGGTTTATCAGTCCCATTGCTTCGGGGATTGCGAATAAATGAAAAGACTGCGTCTGAACAACAAGCTAAGTTAGGAGAACCGCTCGCTTCGGAAGTTTTTGGTTCCACGCGGCTGGAGGTCTTACTGAAAGCGGCTGCTACTTATTGGGATTGGGTTGGCGCAAACGCCAGAGTAGACGTGGCGCGCGCTCTGCTCAATATAGCTAAAGCGCGAGTCGATCAAGTTAAGGGGAGAGTGCAAGATGGTGATGCACCAGCTTTAGAAATCAGCGAATCGGAGCAAGAGATTCATCGCAGAGAGGCGGTCTTAGTAAAAACTGAAAGAGAATTTCAGAAAGCATCATTTGCACTGTCAGTGTATTTTTGGGACGATTCCGGATCACCCAAAGTGATGCCATCAGTCGAAATAAGTCCAGGTCTAACTCCGGCACCAATGAAACTGAATGATTTAGATTGGGATGAAGGCAGAAAATCAGCGCTTCAGCTGCGTCCGGAGCTAAAGCGCATAAATTTAGAGCGGGAGCAAGTTAAAGTCGAACTGCGGCTTGCTCAGAACCTTGTACTGCCCGCCATGGATGCATTCGTGACTCAAGGGGTCGACACCGGGCCTCAGGGCATTGGTCCGATTGTAAGAGCTGGAGTGGCATTCTCAGTACCGCTCAGACAACGCACGGCCAGAGGACAAGTTCAGGGAGCACAACTCAAGATCCAAAAGCTGAATCTCGATGAGAAATTAGAAAAACAGCGGATTCTGGCTGAGGTCGACGACACAGTTTCTGCAATTAATACTTCCCACGAGCGATTTGCCGCAACAGCAATTGAAGTACAGAAAGCAAGAGAAGTTGAAACAGGTGAGCGCTACCGTTTTGCTGCTGGAGACAGCACTCTCTTTCTAGTCAACCAGCGAGAGCGAACAACAGCTGAGGCACAGATGCGACTCGTTGAATCACATGTTGATTATTTGCAAGCACTGGCTGCTTTTAAGGCTGTCACGTGCAGACTCTAAATCTTGCTAAAAAATACAAGCTGCTACAGCATTTGACTCATTGCAACATGTTTAGATATGCTAACATTTGCAAATACAGATAAGACAGGAAGTCATAATGCCTTACAGAGCTGTAGTGAGCGGCGAATTAGCGAAACTTTTTGGAGTTTTGTCGCATCCAATTCGCATTAGAATTATAGAAGAGTTAAAGAGAGAGGATTTGACCGTTGGCGCTCTCAAAGACATACTCGGAATCACTCATGCAGCCGTATCTCAGCAATTATCCGTTTTGAGAAGCAATCATCTAGTGGTTGAGAGCCGTCAAGGCAGAAATGTCGTTTATCACCTTCGCAATCCCGCTTTAGCTATTTGGATTATGGAAGGGCTAGGTTTTATTTTGCCTGATACTTCGGAGATGGAGAAGATGAGGTCAGCCATTAAAGATGTGCAGAATGCTTGGGGTTCAGAAACGAAACCAGTAAAGGCTATTGCAAAGAAAAGCAATACAAAAACTCGCGTGAAATAATTTTCGGGAAGACGAGTTATCCAGTCTTCATCGCTTCTACTGGCACATCAAGTTCCGCGGAATTCTTACTCGAAGGAGTTACGGTGGACCACTGGTCTACGGTCCGCGCAGCAGCAGTCCGGAGCAACGCTGAGTCGGAATCGTCAGGCATCACAAACGGAATACCGTCAACAAGCCAGGCCGCCATGTGATGATTGACTAGTCGATAAAAGACGTGGCGCCCGTCCCTGTGTTCCTTAATCAATTTGTGAGACCTGAGAATAGCCAGATGCTGAGAGACACCAGAATGGCTAATCCCAAGGATGTCCTGAAGGGAATTTACACATAATTCGCCGTTGCGAAGCTCAGCGATTATGCGAATTCTGACAGGGTGAGAAAGAAGCGAGAAGAGCCGGGCAAGCTGTTGAGCGATGAGAACCCTATGAGGCATTGAAGACCCAACCTTTGCATAGTTGCATAGATGCATATATGCATAACTCTAGATATTTAAACTTCTCAATACTAGCACAAGTTGCAGCCCTGTTCAAGACTATGGGTTGCAGAAAATCTTTTCGCACCCGAGAGGAGTCGAAGCAGGTTTGACAGCAAATTCAAATGGGCTATACTTGCACACATCGAAAATCTTAGATATTCAGATCTTTGCATATTTTAGTTTGACAAAAACAGAGCGG
This sequence comes from Candidatus Melainabacteria bacterium, assembly GCA_014380105.1. Lineage (GTDB taxonomy): Bacteria > Cyanobacteriota > Vampirovibrionia > Obscuribacterales > Obscuribacteraceae > QKMZ01. Next base: position 2,081 of record JACMKL010000274.1, on the reverse strand, counting down.
GGTTAAGTCATCAATGGAAGCTATTTTCTCAGCACAAGAAATCATGCAGGCAGCATACGGTCAAGTCGCTTACGGAACCACTGACGATGGAAGAGGGCGTCTCATCTGGGAAATTAGTGAACTAAGGCAGGGAGACTGGTTTTTCCTCATTTCTTCAGCTCATGGAAACAGCCATGACGCACTGGCTTCTGCCTTCGAAAAGGGCGCTCGAGGTTGCATAGTCAACAAGAAGTCTAATTATAGTTTTGCAAACGAAGGTCATTTAGTCATAGCAGTTCCAGACACGAGAATTGCTTTATTCAACCTTGTGAAATACTGGCGCCACTCAGTTGACCCCGTAGTTGTAGGCGTGACGGGAAGCACCGGGCGCAGAGCAACGATGCTCTTGTTGCACGAACTGGTAAAGGACAAGTTTAAAGTCCATTTATCCTTTATGTCTAATTTCGAACCACTCGGTTGCGCGAACCAAGTGTTCTCTATGAAAGAAGGAACGGAACTCTTGATTTTTGAAGCTGGCGCTATTGAGCGAGGAGATGTGTCTAAGATTGGCTCTGCGCTATCTCCAGACCTTGTAGTGATCACTAGAATCAAGCATCTACTCCAGTGCCACGAGCGCGAAGAAGGTTTGGCCTCACTCTACTGTGAACTACTTGAGAGCGTCAACGAGTTCGATACTGGAACAGCAATTGTTTATGACCAAAATCCAGTTGTACGCGCATGCGCCCAAAAGGTTCTGAAAGTGACTCAAGCGGTTATGTATTCACAGTCAGACAATACAAGCTGTAATCGGATATCAGATAAAGAAATCCAGATACTCAGTCAAACGATGGAAAGAGTTATTTCGCAAGGCGTGACACGTGCCGAGCTCTGGTGTGCCATTGAAACAGCAAAAGCTCTTGGTGTTTCCAGCGAAGAGATTGCTGCTTTTTTCGATGGAACAGAATCACCGGATCAAACTGAAGAAAACATGCTTTCAAAAGGAGCCTAAGACATCCCAATGCTTTCGACCCCTCTGACTTTCATCGAACTTAGCATAGTATTCATACCGATATTAGCGATTGCACTAGCCAAATTGCTGCATTCGGACTCCCAGAAGTTAAAAGTATATCTGTACGGGCAATGGTTTGCATTTGCGCTTTCCATTTTTGGTTTTGCGTTTTACCTACTGACGCCCAACCAATCGTTTTCATCGGTAATGCCAACCCCTTTCGAAATTAAAATTGATTTTCTAGCAGTGTGCCTGACAGTTTTAGTAACTTTCATATCAAGCGTTGTCGTGGCTTTTTCCGAAAGATATTTACTTGGAACAAAGACACGCACGAACTTCATTCAGATTGTTACTCTCATTACGCCTCTGGCAAGCCTTTTAGTGACATCTAACAACCTGATTTTATGCGCTATATGTTGGCATGGAATTTCACTAGTACTTTGGAAGTTAATCGGTCTCAGAGCCGAAGCGCGTGGACAAGCGCGCGTGGTCCTTTTCCATCATCTGCTCAGTGACGCCCTTATGGCGATAGCAGTGGCGACACTGATCTACTACTGTCAAACTGCGACCATCACAGAATTGTACACTCGTTCATCAGTGTTAGAAAAGCAAGTATTTTTGTTTGGTACACCACTAGCGGTACCACTCTCCAGCATAGTCAATTTGCTTCTGATCATTTCAATGTCGATCAAGTCAGCACTATTCCCCTTCCATAGATGGCTTTTAGCAACTCTAGAAGCGCCAACTCCCTTATCAGGAATACTCCACGCTGGAGTAGTAAATATCTCCGCAATCATGGCGGCAAGATTGTTTCCGATTTTGCAAGAATCACCATCACTCTTGATTTTATGGGGACTTTTTTCCGCTGTATCGGCTGTAGTCGGAACCCTAATCATGTCGACTCAATCCGATGTTAAAAGGAAATTGGTCTACTCTACCGTCGGACAAATGGGCTTCATGTGCCTGCAGTGTGCCAGCGGCTTGATACCGGCTGCAATTTTCCATCTGATTGCGCACGGTCTGTTTAAGTGCCACCTTTTCCTCCAGTCTGGAAGTGCAGTATCCGAAGGACGAGCTAAGAGACAATGGGGCT
>JACMKL010000273.1 GCA_014380105.1 Candidatus Melainabacteria bacterium | reverse complement strand
CGACTTTCAGACCCATCACACGATGCTGTGTTGGACACTCTTCCGAGAACGGAGGCGACCGCTCTTTGCACACCCTGAAAAAGGTTGACTACACTATTTGCGAAAACATACTCTGCAGGCTGAGTTTCTGGCGCAAATTCAACAACACAGAAAACGAAAGTGCGTCTTCCCATAGTTATTGAATCGTCCTGATTAAGTAGAACGCGACCATGGAGTTGCTTGCCGTTGAGCAAAGTGCCATTAGTACTGGACAAGTCCTCAAGGAAATAGCAATCACCAATTCTAGAGATGCGTGCTTGCTTGCGGGAAGCCGACACATCTCCCTCCAGAACAATATCGTTGTCTCTAGAGCGTCCAATTTTGATTTCATTGAGCAAAAGATTTGACTGACTGTTGTCTGTCAGATCGATCAAAGCAGCACATCTGCCAATAGCCGTTTTGGTAGTAAACATCGTAGTCACGCCTAGTAAGGGGAAAGGAAGGGGGTTCCCTTAGATTTGAGAGTCTACGCACGATTTGTGGAATTATTGTGGCAGACTCGAAAATCTTCGACAGAAAAACCAAGTAATCCAAAAGCGGATTTGATTTCTTTGTTCGAATATCCTATTCAGCGAATGTGACACTCACGTGACATAGAAAAATTTTTGAAATGACTAGGCAGCCATTGGACGTCGGGCTGGACGCCAATTCAATTGGCAGACTCCGCCGGGGCATGAATCCTGAATTTCCTGGTTAGCGGCAAGCAATTGTTCGACTTCGGTATCAGTAACTTGCAAACTCAAGTTGATGACGTTGTCGTCCTCACGCTCGATTAGATTATCTTTGTCTTGAAACAACATGCTATTCACCTGGATTCCTAACGTCAGAAGCAAGCCACAAAAAATTGATCGAACGAGACACCTGTGTTGTCCGTAAGATTTATCTGTGTTTTTTGCTTGTGAATCTAAAGACACCATAGCTACCTTATAGTTCCCGAGACCATATTAGTCTGCATTGAATGTGTGGCAAAAATGTGGAATTCCACACTAGTTAACGAATTAGGGACTTTAACCTGGGTGAAGAAAATGAACAGCAAGCTCACAGGATGTACTCAGTGCTCACATATATAAAGGAGAGACTTGAAATAACAAGTCTCCCCCAGGCGCCAGCCAGAATTCCAAATTTGAGACTAGATACTGTCCTCCCAGAACGGAGCACCGAGAGTTATCGCAGGCTCTCGACCAGAGGCAATATTGTCCAAGCATTGTTTGAGCGCGTCTCTGATTTTCGAATAAGTCTCGACATGCTCTTTAGACAAACCGTTAGCCTTGATAGCAGCGATTATTTCGATTGCTTCTTTTCTGACGAATTGCTGCAATATTGCCGCCCGAGTGGCATAAGTGGACATCTGCAAAATAGTCATACAGGTCAGTCGAGCAGAATCCAATATTTCCCAATCAAGTAGCTGTCCGGCATTGAATTTCTCTTCGATTTCATCGAACAATTTAAGTAGATGGCGAGTCGCCGCTACTAAGGCTTTGTCTTTTTGCGCAGACTCTGCATCTCTTTCGCGATTGCTATCTGCCCTCAAGTTTCCAGTCTTGGACTCGTTTGATCTAGAAGAAATCGGAGATCCCCACTGATTACTCTGTTGAGGAGAAGCTGGCTTCGGAGGTGGTCCAGCAGGAGGAAGCCCCGAGGAAAGAGGCATTGGTGGCGGAGGTGTAACGCCACCCCACGTATCACTTCCAGAGCTGAAGTTGTTGATCGCACCTGCTGCATCCAGAGCACCAGTGGAGCGCGACAGTGGATAACCAACGCCCGCTTTTGCAGATCCATAGAAGCCTCCCCCTATGGAAGCCCCGGGCGCTCCCCAGGACATTGGCATTTGGACCGGCTGGACAACGCTTCTAAGTGCGCCATCTTCATTAACCACTTCGCCGTCAGCAATCGCAAGATATGCGGTGAAGCGGCACAGAATTTGATGTTGTATTGATAATTCGATCATTTGTTTTTTCGCATGATCGCGATTGCGGTCTTCGCGGAAAGCATCTTCTAAATCTCTTATTCGTGATTTGGCATAAAGCGGAGCAAGCGCGCTCAAAGAAATTTTCTTTTCAGAAAGTTCTTCAACAAACTGCTTGCCGTCAGCTCGCAAGCCGCTCACCCTAATTTTGCGTTTTCCTTTCCCGTTCACATCGGGCTTCATTTTGAAGAAAGTAGTGACAGCACGTCCACGAAAAAGGTCTGGAAATATTGCAGGAGTAATTGTTTGATCAATCACATCGCCTTCAATAGACTCTATTCTCAAATCAGTGACAAGCGGAACGCCTATTTCACGACCGATTTCTAAGAGCGCCTTTTCCAGTTTTGCGCCTGGCGCGACTAGTGCTGCTGTGCCGCCACCGAGAGCGGCCATGCGAGTCAACAAACCTGAATTTACTGCGCTATCAACACCGATTGCAAACAGTCGAGAGCTTTGCAAATCGTTTTGCAAGCATTTTAAAACGCCTGATTCATCTCCAATTTGACCGTCTGTAAGAATAACGAGAATGCCTGATGCGTCTTTATTTATTCGAGAATTTAGACTCGAAAGACTTTCAGAAAGAGCGCTTTCCAGTTCTGTGCCACCACGAGGAGTGACAGTACGCAGATAGTCTTTTCCTTTCTCAATGCCAGCTTCATCTGCAGTTAGAAATCGTATATCACTTTCGCTTTTCCGAGCCCCGGTATTCATCCATTCATTTATATTATCGAATGCGAGAATAGCAAAGCGATCGCGAGGTCCAAGAGTGTCCAACAAGATTGAACAAGATCTTGCAGCTGAAGCCATTTTCAGCCCTTCCATGGAGCCTGAGCGATCAATGACAAAGATGATATCTCGCGGCACTCCAAGAAATTTCTCTTGTTTTGGTGAAAATAAACTGAGCATGCAATAGCTCTCGCCTTGCTGATCGGTATAGGTGAGAAAACTTGGCTTTACAGTTTCACCAGCGATTGTCCACTTCAGTACAAAGTCTCTGTTCATGAGCTCTTCAGCTTGAGCCAATTCAACTTTCAAATTACCGTTAGATAATTCTGTGTCGATAACATGCTGAGAAGAGACAATATTTGAAATTAACTTTGGTAAAGTGTCTATATATATATACACTGTTACTCCTT
>JACMKL010000272.1 GCA_014380105.1 Candidatus Melainabacteria bacterium | reverse complement strand
GGCAACGGAGCGAACTTGCTGCGTGTGGCAATAGGCACATCCTTCTCTTGCATAGACCAACCTTCCGCGCTGCTCTTGTTCTGTCGGCATGATTGTGGTGGCAGGTTTAGTGCGATTGACTTCAGTCTGTAGTACCAGTCCAGGAATAATTCCAAGTAAAGTAAATGACGAAAAGAAAAAACCAAATCCAGCAACAGAAGCCGCGCAGTACGCCATATTTATTCCGCGAGGAATAACAGCGACAGACTGACCAGGCTCCACAACCAAATCCTGGTTAGTCGAGCTGGGTATTTCTACCTGTGCAGACTCGGTCGCGCTCTTACTCAGTTCATTCCTTTTGCCAGTCGAGAAAGTCAAGACTAGACAAATAAATCCTGACAATAATGGAATTGCTGCAGACGACCGAATCATCCAGTAATGCTTTGCCGATCGCACTGAGTCCAGCCAGGGTAGGGCACTTTCCCATAGACGAGCTTCTACCAAACCAGCAATGGTCAGGGAAGAAACCATTAAGAACAAACCAATAAGCAGCAACCAGTATGTATGGCTCAGCATTCTATTGTTGAAGCGCGCATTGGGAATTCGTTGCCACACATGTGACATGCCACCAATAGCGGTGAATGTGGCAAAACCCAACATAGCCAGGTGAGAGTGCCCAATTACCCAGTCACTGAAGTGAGTTAACTTGTTGACCGGCAACAGAGACTGCATAGAACCTTGTAGGCTGACAATCAAATAGATAATGACGCCCATCCAAACAAAACGCAGCGAAACATCCTTCTTCAAAATGTCGCCGCAGTTCTTGAGCGTCATCAATAAATTAGTGACGACCAGAATTACGTCCATGCCAAGAAAAACTGAAGCCATGATGGCGATTTTCTGTGCATCCATTGGAATGGCAGAGAAAACATAATGGTGTGTGCCATTTAGCGGATAGACGAAAAACAGCAGCCAGAATCCAAGCATTGATAAAAAATGGCTGTAGATAGGGCGATTGGTTGCAATCGGAACAACAAAAAAAGCGATAGCAACGGCGAGCGGAGTTACATAAAGTCCAATAGCATCATGAATCCATAGCCCACTAAATGCTGCCCCTTGAGCGCCAGGAAGCAGTTGCGGCACGATATTTCCAACAGGATATGCCAGCAGAGTAAAAATCAAAGCACCGAGAATGTACCATCCTGATACATAAAGGGATGAGAGTTTTGTTTTGAGTAATGGAACAGCAAACTGTATCGCCGAAATTGCAAATGCCACCACAACAAAAGCATCAACTATTAGAGGAAATTCGCCCCACTCCAGTGGTTGACTGACGCCAGCGAGAACTAAAACCCAACCCGGCAATACAACAGCGAAGTTCCACAATGCGAAAAGTAGCCAGCCCAATCGCCTGCTAACGACCGGGCGCATGGACAACATGGGCACAGCATAGTAAAGAAACATCAGGAAGGCATTTCCCAGCCATCCAAAGAAAATTCCTTGCGTGTGGTTATAACGCAAACGTCCCCAGGTTAGCCAAGCTTGACCGCCGAGGAAATCAGGCCAATGTAATTTAAGTGAAACCAGTATTCCAAAAGTGACGGCAATCAAAACCATTGCCAGCGCAGCCCAGGCGTGCGCCTTGATCAGACCGAACTCAATTTTGGGAATCGGCAATTTTGCCTCAAACTTGAAATTCGGAGAGACCTGAGACATTATCTTTTGCCTCGAGATTTCACATGCACAATGATCCAATATGCAAGTGCACGCCTATCTTCAGCGCTGAGCAAAGATTTTGGACCGGCAGGAAAGCCATCCCAATTTTTCACATTATGTGTACTGGCAAATGCCAGGCGCTTTGTCATTTTGTCGTCTGACGCTTCATAGCGCGAAAAAATTTCTTCATACGATGGACCAGCCAATTTCGTCCACAGTGAGTGACAGCCAGCACATTGTTCTCGATCAAGGCGGGCTCCCAGAGCCAACATGCGATCCGCTTCCTCTGGCTCGGCAGGGAGTAGTACTGATGACTTTTCTTCTACAGCGGAATGAAAATTTGCATTCGAAATCGCCACATAACTCTTTGTGGGAATACCCACATTTTCCATTCCAAATACCGCAATCACGCACGCAGCAATGAAAGTGATACCAGTAAGAATAAGTGGAGTTTTTCCCACTTTTTCCTTTTGAGAATATTCGATATCTGGTGGAATCAATTCTGTCATTTCACACCAGCATCCTTTTTACCTTTAATTGTCCAAAGATATTCTGTGATTTGGTCGGCTTCTTTTTTAGTAATATGAGCACCATAAGTGTGAATCATTTTGTCCACTTCCTTAGTCCAGGTTTTACGGGAAAAATCAGGCTGCATTGTCACATAGCGCAAGGAGTGACAAACTCCGCATCTATTCATAAATAACTCCTGCCCCGGTCCTGGAGGAAAATCCGGAACATAGTGAGGCAATTCAATCGATTTGCCATTTATGGTCGTTGTGACACCTGTGAGCGCTTGCATATCAGCGGATCGCTCCGTGCTTGAACTTCCAGATTTCTGGTCGTCTGTTTTGTCATCGGCACGAGATCCGCATGCGGCTAATAAAGAAAGTGTCAGCAGCACAAACGTATTTCTTGCAATGTTCGTAGACAAAGAAGTCTTTGAGCTAGAAGTCTTTGAAGTAAAAGATTCGGATCTGGAAGTAATCGAGCGCATTTAAATTACCACCACTTGCGCTTGCTCGATTCCGTTGCGCATGTAGCCGCTTTTATTCCAATATTGGTCACCTTGTATTTGACCATTATTATTGGTGGCGCGCGCCATGATGTTGTAAGTGGCAGCCTGAGCGGGCGTCCACGAAAGTCGCCAGCGTCGGAAGGAAAATTTCCCTAAATCTGCGCTGTCGAGTTTAGCTGGCTTCCAGGTAGACCCACCGTCAACTGAGACTTCAACAGATTTTATTCCGGAGCCACCATCAAATGATATTCCTTCGATTTCTACTGCGCGACCAGCGCGCACCACATCATTTGAATCAGGTCGAACAAGAAGTGATCGCACATTCATTTGATTAATGGGCACAGTATCTTTAGCCAAATTATCGGGTGTTTCACTCGCGTGCTCATTCTTTGGTATTCGATAGGCTTTTGCCATCCAATAGCCATCAAATTTTGTGTTAAGCACTTCGATTTTTTGAAGTGACTTCACCCAATACGTGGCATACCATCCCGGCACCACTAGACGAAGTGGATAACCATTCAGCATAGGCAACGGCTCGCCATTCATTTCGTAAGCGACTAATACTTCGTCACTGAGCGCATGCTCAATATGGAGCGACTTTGCAAATTTATGCATTGAATAAAGTGGTGCTTCATCCAGACCCGAAAAACTTACATCAATCGAATTCGACGCAACACCCGCTTTATTCAGGATATCTTTGAGCCGAACTCCTGTCCATCGGGCATTCCCCATGGCGCCATTGCCCCACTGCCCACCAGGCACTTGAGGCGTAAATAGACTGCGAGAATTTCCGGAGCATTGATTTACCGCCACCGTTGTTTGTGGCTCAAATTGTCTCTTCAAATCTTCAATGGAAAAGGAAAGGGTTTTGGAAACACTCCCACCTACTTCCAATCTAAAAGTTCGCAAATCAACATTTGTTGGTATTCCAGAGAAATGCCAGCGCACAAAGAAGGCTTCGTTCGGAGTTAAATCCTGGCGAAAATAAAAGAGCGGTGTTTCTAACTGCGGTGGTCGGTCAGTTAGCATAATCAGTTCGGTTTTCTCTGGAAAACGCGCGACCGACAAACCGGGATTTAGTTTGATGATGCTCTTTTCTGATTCAGGCGTAAGCGCACATCCTGTCAGAACGCTGCCAGCTGCAACCGACGCAAAGTGTAAGAATTTGCGCCGAGTAATTGTTCTTCCGAGCGAATCGTCAGACTCAGTTTTTTCCGTCTCGTTTTGAGGTGTTCTCATCGGTCGGAGCTTTAACTTCTGCTGTGGTGTTGGACGTTACCGTTTGCTTGACTGGCAAATTGAGTTTCTTCCAAGCTTCTATTCCACCGCGAAGATCCGTCACTTGAGTAACTCCACGCTGACTCAAAAGGCTTGCGGCCGTGGAAGAACGGTTGCCTGTCGCGCACAGTATAACCAGTTGACGATCGCGCGGCAAGCTGTCAACGCGTTCGAGAAGATTGATCAGGGGCAGATGTACACTGCCATCGATTTGTCCAGAGTTCCATTCAGAATCATTTCTGACATCCACAACATATGGAGGCTTGTCAGACTTCATGCTGGTTTCGAGAGTCGAAGGTGTTTCTCTCTTAATTGTCGAGACTAAATCAGCGCGTTCGCCGAATGCAGACATGCCACCTTTTACATATCCAACCACCCTATCAAAACCTATACGACCAAGTCGCAAAGCAGCTTCTCTTTCCGTACCTGGTTCGGCAACAATCACTACTGGTTTTTCGTGATTTAAGAATGTACCGGCCCAGGTGGCATAATGCCCCTTCATTGGAATGCTGATCGCGTCAATGACGTGCTTAGCTGCAAAAGCGTCCGATTCTCTGCCGTCAAGTAAATATGCGCCAGCGTTTTTTTGTTGAACAACTTCATCAACAGTCAGTGGTTTTAGCGATCTCTCAAGGACAACATCGAGAGTGTCGTGCTTCGACAAATTTACGCTGGCATCGTATCCAAAATATTTTGGCATCTGCGGCTGGTCAGCTGTGATCAAAGAAATGAATTTTTCCTTTGTCATATCTTTGAGAGCGTAGTTGGTTTTCTTCTCGCGACCGATACTTGATACGGTGTCTTTACTCATGTTTTTACCGCACAGCGAGCCGGCACCATGAGCGGGATAAACGAGAGTCTCGTCAGGAAGAGGCATCAATTTATTGCGCAAAGAATCATAGAGCATGCCCGCTAATTGATTTGCTGTGACGCCTTGGGAAGCAAGCAAGTCAGGGCGACCAACGTCACCAATGAATAAACAATCGCCTGTAAGCACCGCATATGGTTTTTCTTTATTGTTTTTCAAATCGTAGACTAAAAGCGAAATTGCTTCCGGAGTGTGACCAGGCGTCGCTATTACTTTCAAGGACGTATTTTCACCAAGGCTGATGGTGTCTCCATCTTTACAGCTTTGAAAATCGTAGTTTGCCTTGGTGCCCTCTCCTAAACAAATTTTGGCACCCACCTTACGCTCCAATTCCAAATGCCCCGCTACAAAGTCTGCGTGAACATGAGTCAGAAAAACATGCGTAATTTTTAAACCTTGCGACTTTGCTTCTTCAAGATATTGATTGATGTCGCGTTGCGGATCTACAATCACGGCATTTTTAGACACCGGATCGGCAATCAGATACGAGGCATGCGAAAGGCATCCCAAGTAGAATTGCTCGATAATCACGGAAGAATTAGTATCGGCACTCTTTTTGATTTCGGCAACGCTACCTGCGTCAGCAAAAGTTGGTATTGATGAGCTACAAAGTCCGAGCGCTCCCATCAATATAATTGCCAGAAGGAGTTTTCCTTTGAACATTCGATTTAATTCTCCTATTTGGTTGGCAGTGGACCGAGCAATTCTTCGAATTCTTCAATGCTAGTGGTTTTGGGTTCTTCTAAAAAAGTATCGAAAGCGTTGCGCAGACTGGAAAAACGATCAGGATCAATCGCACAAATTTTGTCAGCAGCAAATAGTCGCGCCACAATGTAAACACTTACCGGCGCCTGCGCGGATTCTAATAGTAGATAGTTTTTGCCACCGATGTTTACATTGAATCTGACTGCGTAGGTCTCGGACAGACTAGCTTCATCACTCCGCAATTCCAGATAAACTATCGCGTCATTCGTACGCCAACGCTCCAGCACGACCACATTTCTGCCAGCCGTAATAGTTTGCCCCACAATCGTCAAATGCCAATCCAAAGCCTGCATATCAACTACTTTTCACGCGCTACGAACAACGCCACAGCTTACCTCACAGTAATCAAATTATCCACTTGATATTCCGCGGATTTTTCAGTCAGGCTTAAACATCAGGATATTTTGTCCGAACAGAGAGAATAAATGAGACAACCTTGCGATAATTAGAAAACCTAATCTAATAAGGGACCACAAATGCTCCGAAGACAAATAATTGCACTTTCACTCGCATTGCTCGCACAGGCTGGTTCATTCGCGCCTGTAGCTTTTGCGGCACCAGCTAAGGCTGGCATCGTTCCGGCATGGAGCGCTAAAATCAAAGTTCCACACCGCGCCTGGATTCCGGTAAACAAACCAAGAGAAATTTTGCTCTGCGTACATGGTCTTGGCTTCAGCAGCGAATCGTTTGAAGAATTTGGCAAAACAATGGCCGCCAATGGCTTTGCCGTCTACGCTGTGGATGTCAGAGGCTTCGGCGCCTGGTTGAAGAAGCGCGAAGGTAACGTAGTTGATTTCGAAGGTTGCCTCAACGACATCGAAGCAGCTTTGAAAAACTTGCGCAAAGCCTACCCTGGTACTCCGATTTTCTTGGTCGGTGAATCAATGGGCGGAGCAATTGCATTGCGCGCCACATCACGTTATCCACAATTAGTTGATGCGCTGATTTCATCAGTTCCATCCAGCGAACGTTACGCAAACTGGGGAACACAGCTGAAAGTCGGCTACAAATACATCGAAAACAAAGACAAACCTGTAGACTTAAGCACTACAGTTGTTGAGCGCTCAACCGCCAACAAGAGTTTGCAAAAGAAACTGGAAAACGACAAATCCAACCGCATGGAAATCAGCCCGAAAGAACTCAAGCAATTCAACGAGTTCATGAAAGGCAATTACGATGCGGCTGCCTTGATCGAAAAAACTCCAGTTCTTATGCTCGCCGGATTCAAAGACAAATTGGTCAAACCAGAAGGCACAATCGATTTGTTCAACGGGCTCACAACTCAGGACAAATTGCTAATGGTAGTTGGAGACGGAGAGCACTTGTTGCTTGAAGAAAATCAACTCACCGACCAGCTCACGGGAATGCTCACAGTTTGGATTAGAAACCAATCACGGTCTCCAAATCCAGGCGTAACTGCGCATCCATAACAACTGATCGCACTAAGCAATTTCGAGAAATAAAATAATAGAAAAGGCGCCCCGCAAGGAGCGCCTTTTTTGTAACTTACGAATGGAAGCGCGGTTAGTCTGCTACGCGTTTCTCGAGTTTTAGCTTTTTAATATTGACGCTAATTGTATTCAGATCGCCTTCAAGTTCAGTTTTTTGTTCTGCAGTCAGAACAGTGGTGTTGGATTTATTTCTGAATTTCTTTTTCTTGCGCGAGATGTCAGCGAGATCGCTGCGCAACCGGTCAGCTTCCTTTTTAGTAAGCTGGGAGCCCTTTTGACCTTCATTGATATCTTGCATCAGCTGCGCTTGGCGAGCTTCAACGGTCCAAACTTTGCCTTTGGCGATGACTGGTTGGAAACTAAGAACGAGAGTGAGTGCTAGAGCCGAAAGAAGAGCAGATTTCATTGATTTTCCACTTTATATATGCAGGAGACAAGACAGTATCATACCAACCCTTGGCAAACTTACGCCACCTAACCGCTCCATGGTGAGAAATGGGTTCGATAAGTTCTATCAAGTATTTTGGACGACATTGCCTGCGCTTCTCGTTTTGATTTACCAAAATTATGTTCGTAATAATTTGCAAGTTGCAACTTTGCACTTTCATAGGTAGGTTTTATTTGAGCATATTGAGCCGCGTAAATTTTAGAGCCGCGCGACCATGTTTTCAAAAGTGCATCGACTTCTATACGCGACAGACTTGGTTCTGCTACCGCCCACGGTCTGTACAGAACATTGCCCCAAGTGTGAGCAACGGAAAGTCTCAGACGGGGAGTCGCCTGCGTCGAGCCTTCTGATTCTTTAGGAATACCAATTATTTTGTCGAGTAAAACGGCTAAATTTCTAAGTGCACCTTGCGGTACCAGCCGCACAATTTTCTCAGAACGAGGGCAAAATTGAATTTTACACAACTCTGATGGTGAGCCAGTCTTGGATGGTACTGTCACAATCCATTCGCATAGATACTCGGCTGGATGACCAGTATCTATAAATAAAACGTGTTCATTTTTAACGTTACGAAGCAGCCAGGGTTTTTGCCATGCGTCACAAGAAACCATCTTGTAACCGGGAAGCGATTTGCTATACAAATCTTCCAGACTTAATGTGTCAAAAATTTTTGTCGTGTCATCCCTTGAGTTGACAAGATAGACATCAAACCAGTCACCTTGCCAATTCATCGGTTTTTGTCTCAATGCAAAACGATTTCCATCCACAGCTTTTATCTGCAAAAAACTCGCCTTAATAGCTTCGCCGCCTGTTTTACTTTCCAAAAATTTCGGGTCAACTGCTACATTTTCAGCTTCAGGCCAGGCAATCAATGCTTTTGTTTTAGCTCTAACAACATCAGCAGCCTCAGGATCATATAAATGCCAGGCTTTCGAATTAAATGCAGCTTGTGCGGCTGTCAACGCTAATTTGGCATCAGCTGTAGTGGCGCGTCCGACCAGACGTGGGTAAGCTCTCGGCGAAGGAGACTGAGCAGCTTTAGTAGAATTTGCAGATTTAGAAGATATCGGGAAGCCAAAAGTTGTCGTTAATGCTGCAATGATCAATGCCGCGGAGAAAAGTTTCGTTTTCATTGTGTCTCTTCAAAAGTAGTTTCAACTCGACGGGCTGACGGATGCCGCTAATAGATTACTACGTTTTGAGTAGTCTCAAAACGACCCCAAAGAGGCGCAACTCCTTTGAGTCACGCCTCTCATCTTTATCTAGCGTCTAGCAAGCAAATTGCATCTCCCATCAACTTACTCAATCACGCCCATCCTGCCATTCTGATAGTCTCGCATCGCCTCAACAATTTGAGCCTCAGTGTTCATCACAAACGGTCCGTATCTGGCAACCGGCTCATTAAGCGGAAGTCCACCCAAGATTAAGACACTGAGAGATTCATCTTTCGATGCCTCCAATGAAATGCTGCCGCCATCATGCTCAAAAAGGACTAATTGATCGGTGTGAGCTTCGACGCCCTCAGTGCCGAAATTTCCTCGTCCTTCAACAACATATGCGATCGTGTTGAATTCGGCGGGCATCTCTTGCACCAGTTTTGCACCAGGTTTTAATTGCACGTGCAAATAAGTGATCGGTGTACGAGTATCGATGACAGCTTCCTGTCCCATGCTTTTGCCAGCAATTACTTTGACCTGAATTTTCCCGTCATCGCTAACAACGACTGGAATTTTTGATGACGGAATATCTTGATAGCGCGGTTTCATCATTTTGTCGCAAGCAGGTAAATTTACCCAGATTTGAAAGCCGTGCAATCTTCCGCCGTTTTTCGACAAATCTTCCCCAGGCATTTCTGAGTGCACCACTCCACCACCAGCCGTCATCCACTGCACATCACCAGGCCCGATGACGCCGCGATTTCCGGCTGAATCCCGGTGTTCAAATTGTCCCTCCAACATATACGTGACCGTTTCAAAGCCGCGGTGAGGATGATCAGGCGCGCCCTTTGCTTCGCCGGGTCCAAGGTCTACTGGAGCCATATGATCAAGCAAAAGAAATGGATCGACATAACTCAGCGTACGAGTCGGGAATGGTCTGCGGATTTGAAAACCCGCGCCTTCAGTTGCAGCAATTGAAGTGATTACTTCTTTGACAGATCTCAATTTTTCAGAAATTACATTTTGAATGGTTTTATTTTCAACATTACTCATTTTTTTCACCGGTTTCCTAACTTGATGCACTTATTTGGTGGCTTTCCGTGGAGCGGCTTTCTGCTTCACTTCATCCATCAATAAATCGGCACCATGTCCTAATTTTTTCAATAGTTCTATCAGCGTGCGCTGTTCTTCCTTGCTCAGCGGTGTGGCTGCAATATTCAAATGTTCTCGGTGTTCGCTAAACGCCGCTTTTATTTGTTTAGTGCCTTCGCGGGTGAGACTTACAAAGCGCACTCGCCTGTCACTCGGGTCGTCAACTCTTTTAACCAGTCCCTTCGTTTCAAGGCGATCGACTGCAGTTGTAATTGATCCACTTGTAAGAAGGATTTTCTTGCCGATTGTATTAATCGGAAGTGACCCTTTATGTAAAAGAATCTCCAAAACTGCAAAGTCAGTCAGGCTCAAACCCAAAGTTTCAATGCTTGTCAGAGCATGTGCCTCAAAGGAAGCTTTCGCTTTCCAGAGTGAAAGCATTATTTTCGGTCCAAGTCCGCTTTCTTCGTCCGTATCCACTGTTTCCATCTAATGCCGAGCTTCGCTCGCTCCCTTTTGTCTCGATTTCAAGTATCTTGATTTCAAGGTATCACAAAATTTCCCCAACTGTCAAATAACTGCCGAAGTGCCCAAGTAGCGCTCGAGATACCGAAACGCCAAGAAGTCCAGCCTGTGGGCGCCGTGATGAATGCGCCAGGACGGTTTATCATGGGTATGTAATTGAAGACATCTACATTTAATACGTTGAGGAAAAAAAGGCGAAAATGGCTAAAGGGCTGCCGGGACAGGATCTGGATGACGATCTTGATATAGAGAAGAAAAGCAAAACAAAGCCACCTCAGCGACCGCGCCTATATAAGGTTGTCTTGCACAATGATGACTACACCACAATGGAATTCGTGGTTTTCATCCTTCAGAGCGTTTTCCACAAGAACGATCAAGACGCGGTTAAGATAATGATGGCGGTGCACCAACAAGGAATTGGCATTGCCGGCGTTTTTCCGCACGAAATAGCGGAAGCTAAGTGCAATAAAGTGGCAGAACTGGCTGAAGCAAATCAATTTCCGCTATTGTGCACATCAGAAGAAGAGTAGATCGAATTACAGAGTGACGAGAAAATGATATCCAAGGAATTACAGACCACCCTAAATCTCGCTCTCGCGAAAGCATCTGAGCGAAGACACGAATATCTAACGTTAGAGCATCTCCTTCTGGCACTATTGGAAGATAAAGAGTGCTGCGATATTCTCAAGGCATGTGGTGGCAGCGTTAAGGATATACGCGCAGAACTCGAATTGTTTTTGAAAGAAAACATGGAAGAATTGCCGAACCATATCGATGTGATGCCTTCTTACACCGCTGCTCTCGAGCGCGTTTTGACTCGCGCCTACATGCAAGCTGAGTCTTCAGCTCAAACCACCATTGATAGTGGCAATGTACTGGCAGCGATGTTTCAGGAAAAGCGTTCGCACTCAGTGTTTTTATTAGAGAAGGCTGGTATTACCAGGCTTGATGTACTAGCGTATATATCTCACGGAATTTCTAAGACCGATGCCGAAGGGATGGGTAAAGATCGTGACGATTATCGCGATCAGGGTGAAACCCGCGAACGCGACGACGAAGGCGATGAAGACCGTTCTGCGGACCCGCTTTCTGCTTACACAACAAATTTGATAGAACGCGCAGCGAACTCCAAAATAGATCCATTGATAGGTCGCGAGGCAGAAGTAAAACGCACTATTCAAATTTTATGCAGACGTAGAAAAAACAATCCTGTTTATGTAGGCGATCCCGGTGTTGGTAAAACAGCGATCGCGGAAGGGCTGGCGCTCAAAATTCAACGCGGTGAGGTGCCAACGGCTCTTAAAGATTGCGAAGTCTTCTCTCTGGACATGGGCGCATTGCTTGCCGGAACCCGCTACCGCGGTCAATTTGAGCAACGTCTCAAATCCGTAATTAAAGCCCTTCAAAGTCGCAGCAACGTAATTTTATTCATCGATGAAATTCACACAATCGTCGGCGCCGGTGCTGTCAGTGGTGGCAATATGGATGCTTCCAATATTTTAAAACCGGCTCTGGCCAGTGGTGAATTGCGCTGCATTGGTGCCACCACTTTCCCTGAATACAAACAAGCATTCGATAAAGACAAGGCTCTCGCTCGACGCTTTCAAAAAATCGATGTCAGCGAGCCTTCAATAGCTGACACCATCAAAATTCTGACCGGACTAAAATCTTATTACGAAGCGCACCATGGTGTCACATACACCGATGAAGCAATTCGTCAGGCCGCAGAATTAGCAGGCAAGCACGTCAACGACAACTTCCTGCCGGACAAGGCTATCGACGTTATCGACGAAGCCGGTGCCATGGTCAAATTAATGGAGCCGGAAGATAGACCAAGTAAACAAATTACTGTCCACGATATAGAACTAATCGTCGCTTCGATGGCGAAAATTCCGCCGAAATCGGTCTCGGGTTCTGACAAAGAAAAATTGAAAGTCCTCGATGGCGAATTGAAGAGCGTTGTCTTCGGACAAAATCACGCTGTAGAACAAGTCGTCAAAGCAATTATGCTATCGCGCGCGGGACTCAGTCAGCCAACAAAACCAATTGGCTCTTTCTTATTTTCTGGACCAACCGGTGTTGGTAAAACCGAATTAGCCAAGCAATTAGCAAAAGTGCTGGGAGTCAATTTCCTGCGTTTTGACATGAGCGAATACATGGAAAAGCACACGGTCTCTCGCCTGATTGGTGCACCGCCCGGATATGTAGGTTTCGACCAGGGTGGTCTTCTGACTGACGCCATCAACAAAACGCCGCATGCTGTCCTGGTTTTGGACGAAATTGAAAAAGCGCATCCGGATATCTACAATATCTTATTGCAAGTAATGGACCACGCTTCTCTCACCGACAACAACGGCAAGAAAGCAGATTTCCGCAACGTCATTTTGATCAT
>JACMKL010000271.1 GCA_014380105.1 Candidatus Melainabacteria bacterium | reverse complement strand
TCTGGAGAATATTACAAATGGGCGCACACATTATATACGCTGGGCCGCTGCTATTCTTCGGACTGCGAGGAATTCTTTGGCTTGCGACGTTGTAAGTATACGTTTGCCCTGAAATCGTTTGAGTACGCGGCTATAATAAGCCTCATATTGCACAGAGCCCGGATGCCTGACGGCATACTGAAGGAGCCTTATGAACATTCCCGCCGATCGCAACAAAATTTTTGATGCTATTCAGGACACTCAACCTGATACTTACAGAGAATTGGGTTATAGCCCGACCGTCATCGAAACGACAGCTCGCGGAGAGCGTTCTTTCGATATTTTCTCCAGATTGCTGAGAGAGCGGATCGTTTTCCTCGGAACCGGCATCGACGACACAGTTGCATCCATCATTGTGGCTCAACTTTTGCTTCTCGAAGGCGAAGATCCTGAGAAAGACATTCGCTTGTACATCAACTGCCCAGGCGGCAGCATCACATCTGGTTTGGCTATCTATGACACTATGACTCACATCAGAAGTCACGTCGCCACAATCTGTCTAGGTCAAGCTGCAGCGATGGGTTCTTTCATTTTGTCATCCGGCGAAAAGGGCAAGCGACTGGCATTGCCTCACTCCAGAATTTTGATGAGACAACCGATGGGTGGTGCTGAAGGACAAGCTTCAGACATCGAAATTCAAGCAAAAGAAATTTTGCGTAAGAAAAAATTGCTATGCGAATTGTTCGCGAAGAACACCGGGCAATCAGCTAAAACGATTGAAAAGGATAACGATCGCGATAATATTCTCACGCCTGAAGAAGCCAAAGATTACGGCATCATCGACGAAGTGATCGCTCGCGAATTGATTGTTAGCACTTAAGCATCAATCTACAATTTGAATTCTAGTTTTAGCAAGCGTCCTGGTGGCGCTTGCTAATTCATTATTGCTTTCAGTACGGCGTCAGTGTCGGCAAGCGTCGCAAACAGGTGGTCTGGCTCCTGAGCGACTAAATCTGCCATTGGTGTTTTGCCAGTATTCACAGCAAGACTCACCGAGCCGTAGTGTTTTGCGCAGAGGACATCATAGATACTATCGCCTACAACAACAATTTCTTCGGGCGCGAACACGGCGTTAAAGTGCTTATCGGCTCTAGTTTTTGCCACATGTGGTAGGTCTAAACGACTGGCTGAGTCAGATCCGTATGCACCGAGCGGAAAATGACTGTTCAAATCAAAGCGGGCTAGTTTCATCCTGGCGCCGCGTTCGACGTTGCCGGTCAATAGTCCAAGGTAAGCCCCTTCAACTGCCGCCAGAGCGGCAAGAATCTCTCTAACGCCGTCATGGACGATGTAATGCTCGGTCTCTTTTATTTCTCTATCGAGATGGATTAAATACGCTTCGATGAGAGCGCTCAAGTCCTTGCGAATATCCTGATCGCTAAATCCGGAAGCGGTCAAAATTTCCGTCAAAATTTGCGGGTCTGTTTTACCCGACATTGAAAGATTGAGAGCATCCGGGCTGATACCGTACATGTCCTTGAGAGTGTCGCCGATCGCTCTTCGCCCGGCTCCATCAGAAGAGATCATGGTTTCATCGATGTCAAATAGAACGAGTTTCTTCGGCATTGCTTTTCTGATGGGCACTGCCCGTGGTGTCGTCTCCAAATTCTTCTTCTTCTTCGTAAATTCTGATTTGATCGCGTCCACTGTTCTTCGCCACATAAAGTGCTTTGTCGGCACGTTCGATCAGTTGAGCGGCACTGCAAGCCTGTTTGGGGAATGACGCTGCGCCGATTGAAACACTAATTCTGCCCAAGCCAGGCACATGACTGTTGCGGATCTGACTACAGATACGGTCTCCAATCAAGGCAGCTTCCAAAAGAGATGTCTCTGGAAGAATGACGCCGAACTCTTCGCCACCGTAGCGCGCTGGAGTGTCGCCAGAGCGAAGAATAGTTTTCAGAATGCTGGCAACTTGTCTGATTGCAGCATCGCCTACTGGGTGACCATAGTTGTCGTTGATTACTTTCAGTTTGTCGAGGTCGACCATTAGAAGTGAGCAGGAAGTGCCTTTTCTTTTCGATAGATTGAGATCTTCCTGGAGACGATTCTTGAAATAGACGTGATTGTAGAGAGTGGTTAGACCATCAGTAATTGCCTGATGTTTGACTGTGGCAAACAAGTGCGCATGCTCGATAGCAACTGCAACCTGATCGGCAATTGCAGCTACCAGTCTTACTTCTGTAGTTGTCCACTCGCGAGTTTTTTCTGTTTGATGGACTACCAGTAAACCAACCAAACGATTTTCGCTTACCAATGGTGCCGCAATTAATGAACGCGATCCGTTTTGTTCCAGGAAGTGTCGGAAAGGCACTGCTCTGGAATCTTGATCGACATCAGTAATGATGGCAATTGGTGGCTCGGTGACAGTGTTTGCATCGGGTTGGACGATTGCGCCTTCACAATCAACATAATCATGATTGGAATTGTATCCATGGCTTAAACGATCGAGGTCGATGCCTAAGACAGTGTTGCGACCTTGTAGAATTTCGGCTCGCATTTGGGCCGGAATCATCGGTTCAATTTGATCGTGAGTGGAATTAGGATTGAGTGCGTCAGCCGTTCTTGCTTGCCAGCCTTGCGTGGTCGAAGCTAGTAGTGATGCAGCACGACCGGATTTAATCACAGGAGAATGCGCAACTCTGAAATCTAATTGATCTGGATAAAGGCTCACACCTTTGACTGATTCCAAATGTCCGGAGTGGCATTCGTGAGTGACTACAAGAGGTCCTTCATTGCGTGGTTGAGCGATTTGCACGCGCTCGACGCCGAGTGCTTTCAGCAATTCGCCTGTCACTGTATTCAATATAGTGTCGAGGTCGAGAGAACTTCTCACTGAACGAACAATATGATTGATCAATATTTCTTGCTCAGCCATAGACTTGGTTCTGTTGTAGAGTCGTGCATGTTGCATCGCCAGAGAAACCTGTCTGGCAATAGCTTCGACTAATTCGAGTTCTGCATCAGTCCATACTCGCAGGCGGTCGCATTGATGGACGAGGATAATTCCGAGCGGTCCTTCGTTGGTTGTGATCGGGCAGGCAATCAAAGAACGAATGGAATTCCAGTCGTCGGTCTCTGCAGCTGAATTTTCGAAAAGTGGTGTGTTGACGCCGTCATCAAGTACGTCGAGAGAAAGGATTGAACCTTGTTGAAGGATCAATTTGAGGACGCTGTGTTTTGTTATAAGAATTGAGCGATTCTTGAGGGCGCTGCCGCCTTTACTGGCGTCGTTCCACATGTGATTGAAGACCAATTCGTCATCAGATGTATCAAGTGTGCAGTGATTGTCGACAAGCGCCAGGCAGCAGCGGCTAGAGCCAAGGGCTAGTCCAAGTTCGCTTACAGTAGTATTGAGTACCTGATCGAGGTCGAGCGATTGTCTGATCGATTCTGAAACTTGATCGATCATGTTTTTCATATCTTTATTCATTTCAAGATGGCCAGCCATCTGATTAAATGCTCGAGCAAGCAAGCCGAATTCGTCTCGGGCGGGCACATTTACTCGTTTTGAGAAATCACCATGACCAATCGCGAGTGATTCTTTGACGAGTACACGAATGGTGCGCGTGAAATGTAATGTTGCCCAAAACGCCAACATGACCGAAAAACCAACTGCTGATGCGGCAATCACCGTCATCAAAACCAGCCAGTCATGAGCGTGTCCGTAAATTTCGTTGACCGGCACTCCGACGACAAGTAACCAATTAGTGGTTGGGACATGGTCGAATGCATAGGCTCTTGTAGTCGGATCTGCGATGCCGACTGCTTCGTAGCTACCACGCAATGCTCTAGAGCCTGCTGTCACAGACTTCGCTTTGGAGAAGTCTTTACCTTGCCAGTACTCATTCTGAAGCGTGCGAGCAATCACTCGTTTGTTTTTGTCGACAACTGCAATGACTGTTCCGCTTCTATCTCCGAGTCCTTTAAAGAGACTCCAGACCGAATCTAAATCTACTGATGCGACCATTACAGTTTTGGCAGTGGACGAAACAGGGCAAATAGCCAGAATTGCAGGCTCGCCTGTGACTGGTGATTTCGCGTAGCCAGAAATACTCGGTTTGCCTTCTTCTGCGACATTGCGAATCAAGTCTTTGGTGGCATTACTGATTTCTATGGCGTGAATCTTATTTGCGTCGGCACGGTTGGCTGAAGCAATCATGGTGCCGTCGCTGGAGAACAGAGACATGTCTTTCCAGTGAGGCTCTGCTTGCAATGCCGTTGTGAAAACCTTTTCAGTGTCTTCTTTCAAGCTTCTGCGCAGAGCTGGAAGTGTTGCAATAGCGCTGACTGTGTCGAGCTGCGATTGCGTCCATTGTGAAAGACTTCTGACAGCTATGGCGGCTTGGAATGTGGTGGCGCGCTCAGCTTCTTGTTTGAGCGTCTGGTAAGACTTCCAGAGAGTGAAACTTCCGATTGCTATCAGGGGCGCAGCGACTCCAAGACACAAGAGAAGCATTCTTGTGCGGATACTGCATGGATTTGATAGCGATATC
>JACMKL010000270.1 GCA_014380105.1 Candidatus Melainabacteria bacterium | reverse complement strand
TATCATTGAGGCCCCGAAAGGGGTCTCTTTTATTTCGAATGCATATACATCACGTATAGGCAGCTGGTGGAGTGCGGTATGATAACTGCCCTGGGGGATTTATCGGCATGAAAAAGAGAGTGACTTTATCTGCGCTGACAGCGCTTTGCCTGCTCATTTTGGGACCAGCCGACAGCAAAGTTCTGAAGGCAGAAATTAACCATAGTGAGGTCGCCGATCCGATTGAAGCGAAGCTTCTGCCTGGTCAAATATACGACGCTGCCAATTTACCGGCAGGCGCATCCGGTGACACCAATAATTGGTATCGCATACCTAAATGGCTAGCAGGCACCTGGAATAAAGAGAGTCAAACAAATTCATACAGCCTCAATTATGCAACCAAACAAGAGGACAACACACCACACACTGTTGTTGCGCGTGGGAAAGGGATTTGGGGCACTCAAACTGATGTTAAGGGTGATATTTGGGAATTCAATCCAGCACCCTATGTAGACACCGTCGATGGTGGCGGTGATACCATCGTTCAATTGATTCGCTCGACAGAACCTATGGATGCATCCGAGGATGTGTTTGTGAAGAATACGCTAGACACTCAGTTGAGAGTGGATAAGTCGACTGGCAGAATCAAATCAGCTCAAACTGCTGAACAAATTTCAACCTACACAATCGATTCACCAGGCGTGCTTAAGCGCGAAACATCTTCCAAGATTTTTGCTCATGATGGCAGACCTATAATGCTTGCGCGCTCTGTTGCAATTGAGACAAAAGTAGCTGATTACGTCCCTCGCGATGCAATTGAAGGCAAAAACGTCAAGGCGCTTTTCCAAGAATATTTGGACGAAAATAAAATTTCAGACTAGTGAGAGTGGTTAATAGTCGCGTCACGCTTTAAGCTTGGCTTCCAGCGATTGGCGTATTTGAGGCCATTCGCAATCAAGAATGCGAAACCAGTCAGTGTCTCGATTGCGACCCTTTATTATGAAATGCTGTTCTTGCTTACCTTCGAACTGAAATCCCATTCGTAAGGCAGATTTATGCGAACGCTCGTTTAGAGAATCGCATTTCCATTCAACCCGACGATAACCAAGTGAAAATGCGTGCTCCAAGAGCAAGTAGGTTGTCTCCAAATTTGCTTTGGTTCGTTGCGCAATTGGGCTATACCAAATATTTCCCAATTCAATTTTCAGGTGAGCCGGAAAATTGTTTAAGTAATTGCATACGCCAATAGGACTACCTGACTGCAGATCATAAACACAAAAACAGAGTGTATTTGAGGCGTCAATCTGTCTTTGCAGAAAGGCCGCCAGTGCAATTTTAGTTTCAAATGGCCCGGCAGACATGTAATTCCAGATCATCACAGCAGAATCGTATGCTTCAATCATGCGATCATTCAGTTGTATCGGTTCGCCATTGGAAAACTTGTAAAGCTGATCTAAATCGCGCTCCAAACTCAATGGTTCAAGCCTTACGAATTGTCCAGTCAGAGTGACCGGCGACGGCTTCTCAGGCAACTCCCTCGATTTCTGGACAAGGTGTTCGGATAACTGAGTACCCAGTTCGTTTTCTCGCATAATCATAATCTCAAAATGCAGCAGCATTGATGATTTTGAGATATTCTAGCATACTGAATCCTGGCATTTTTGGGTGCCAAGTTTTAAGCGATGGTGTTTCGAATATTGAAGCACCTGCGTAACATTTTTGCACTGTATATGGTGGCACCATCAAAAGGATTGATTGTGAATCTCTTCAATAAATTTCTCCTGTCAGCAACTGTTTCGATTTTACTTTTGCCCCCAGCATTCAGTGCTGATGTCTCCGGCACAGATAACCCGAAATCGGATGCTTTTCGACTCCCAAAGAGCATCATACCGTCAGCCTATACGATTAATTTCGACCCGGATTTAGATAAGGGCACCTTTAAAGGCACTGAGTCGATCGACCTGGAAATCTCTCAGACCGTCAATCGAATTTATCTCAATTCACTCGACTTGACGATTGAAAATGCTGAATTACGCTCATTGACAGAAAAGGGTAAATACTTACCGGGCGCAACGGTCACGACAACCAAAGCGGCTTCAGTAGCAACTCTGATACTCGCGGCTCCGGTGGAAGCTGGAAAGTACAGACTCAACCTCAAATTTTCCGGCAAAATGAATCAAAAATTGTGCGGCTTTTATAAAATCGTCGCACATGACGAAAGCGGACGCGTCGTCAATATCGGCGCCACTCAAATGGAGCCGACTGACGCTCGTCGAATGTTTCCTTGTTTTGATGAACCCGACTTCAAAGCTACATTCAAACTGGCAGTTTCTGTCGATGAAGGTAATGTAGCGATTTCAAATAGTGCAGTGGCTAAGGAAGATAAACGAAAGGGAGTTAAGCGTCGAATCGTCGAATTTGCACCAACTCCAAAAATGTCAACATACTTGGTGACGTTGCTGGTCGGGCCCTTTGCCTCGACTCCACCGTCCACAACTAATTCAGTTCCAATTAGAGTTTGGGCTGTTAAGGGCTCTGAGAATATGGGCATCTACGCCCGTGACCAGGCTGCAAAACTTTTGCCGTTTTTCACAAATTACTTTGCCCAGCCGTATCCAGGCAAAAAGTTAGACTTGATCGCTCTACCAGAATTCGAAGCCGGCGCGATGGAAAATCTCGGCGCGATAACGTTTCGCGAAGAGATGCTCCTGCTCGATAAGAAGCGCAAATCGGTGGAGGAAGAACGTCGCATATCTTCAGTTGTAGCTCATGAAATGGCGCATTTGTGGTTCGGAGATTTGGTCACAATGAAGTGGTGGGACGATCTCTGGCTCAACGAAGCATTTGCAACATGGATGTCTGTGAAAGCAGTTGATTTCGTCAGACCCGATTGGCGCTCATGGGAAGACTTCACGTACAGTCGGCTGCACGCGATGAGAATCGACGAGTTGATCTCGACGCGTCCAATACATGCAGAAGTCAAAAATCCACTCGAAGCAATTGAAATGTTCGACGGTATCACATATAGCAAAGGCGCATCAATATTGCGTATGCTTGAAATTTATTTGGGTGAAAAGATCTTTCAAAATGGTGTTCAAAAATACATGAAGGAACACCAATTCTCTAACGCGACAACTACAGATCTTTGGAATTCATTGCAATCCGCTTCATCTAAACCAGTAGCCGACATCATGCATTCCTGGATCCACGAGCCGGGCTATCCTGTTGTTGAAGAGGTTAGAAAAGAGGGATCCTCGTCGGTTCGCCTCAACCAAACTCGCTTTATCGTAGATGCTGATGCCAGAGCGAAGGCTTTCAACGCCAAAACAACTTGGCCCGTTCCAGTCACCTGGAGGGCAATCAGCGAGTCGAAAAAAGACGAACCTCAATACAATTTCCTGCTGTCAGGGAAAAGCGCACCGCTAGTTGACCTATCGACAAAAGACGCATTACTCCTGAATTCACGAGCATCAGGTTATTACAGAAGTAAATATCCTGCGCACGAACTGCAAAAAATTCTAAAGGACGGTCTAGGCAAATTAAGCATCAGTGAACGCATAACCCTCCTCTCGGATCAATGGACTTTATCTTTTGCAGGGATGTCTCCCCTTTCAAATTATTTTCAGCTA
>JACMKL010000269.1 GCA_014380105.1 Candidatus Melainabacteria bacterium | reverse complement strand
TATGTCTGAGGGTTATACGTCAAAGCGTTTGACTCAACAAGAATTTGACGATCTGAAATATGACTTTGATCGCGCTGCAGCGTTGGAAGCGATGTATTTTCAGAATGATGGAAAACTAGATTACGATGAAGCATTGAAAGTTGCTCTCGAATTAGATCGCCTCAGTACAAAGTTAGAGCGCACGTTGCACGAACGCTCCGTCAGTATTCCGGAAGCTGATGTACGGCAGGCCGAATTAGAAAAGAAAAACAGTGAAGGTGTGGCTGCTGGAAAACTGACCGGTACCGAAGCGGAACAATTGCGCTCCGAATTCAACCGAATCAACGATAAAGAACTCGCGCTCAAATCTGCTGGTCATGTCATTTCATCAGAAGATCGTTTAGCTTTGCTAATCGACCTCGAAAGGCTGAATACTCAAATTGAGTTGAAGTTGAATAATTCTGATACTGCAGGCAGTCTGCCTGGCGCTCAGATCGATTTGAAAAAGAAAAACACTGATCATTTGATTGCAACTTCTCTGGTGAGTGGAAGACTCTCTCCACTTGAAGCGCAGCAATTCAAGTCCCAACTAGATCGCATTCAAACTTTGATTCGCGATATGTCGCAACCAGATGGAGTGCTGACAGCAACTGAGCAGCAAACGATTGCAGTCGAATATTCGATGCTCGATTCACGCATCAATCGCACCATGTTTGAAAGAAACAATTCATGGGTGGGTTTGACCGGACGCCTTTCAGGATTGGAGATGCGAATCAATGATGCACTCTCCACAAAGCGATTGACCGATTCCGAAGCCTCAACTTTGAGGGTAGAACTTCAGCGCATCAAAGAGCTCAGTATCAGCGGACGCAGAACGGATGGCTCGTATCCACTCGACACGGCAATGCTCCTATCGGGAGATCTTGAACGCCTGGATAAACGTGTAGATCAAACATTGCATGACCGCTCGGAAGTTGCTTTCGATTTGGACCAGAAGAAAATCACTCTTGATCAAATGATTTCAGAAGGCGTTTTTGCAGGCACACTAACGCTTGCCGAAGCAAAAGAATTAGATAACGAAGCGGACCGCATTCAACGTCGTGAGACAGAATTGCGCAATTCGAATGGACTCAATTACAGAGAAAAATTGGCGCTTGCCTATGACCTCGAACGTCTAGCCACACAAGTTGATTTGCAGAATCGCGATAACGAAAAAGATCCCACCAGCCTTATTCAACAAAAGGCTCTGGTCGATAAAGATATCGCCTCCTCATCCCTCAGTGGTCGTCTCACCGATGACGAGGCGCGTGCCGCCAAGTCGGAGAAAGACCGCCTCAACATGCTTGAATTGCAGTGCCGCAGCTCTGATGGTCGCTTAACAGCGGGAGAGAGCATTTTGATTGTTTCTGAATGGGACAAGCTGAAGAAGCAAGTCAGACGTCAATCGCAGGATCGCGAACGTGACCTCACCGCTGTTGACGAGCGTCAGTTGCAAATTCGTCGCCGCATCGCTGAAGGTCGCGCATCTGGTCGCATCACCACCAATGAAGCAGATCGGTTGACCGCCGAATATGAGCGCATCGCTCGCGAAGAGGCAAAATATCGCGCGGACGGCGGGTTGAGCTATGGTGAACATTTGGCTCTGGGCGTTGAGCTTGAGCAATTGAGCCGTCAAGTCGAGAAATTGATCGGCAATACAAAAGTCAATTTGGCAGACGTTGATATCAGACAGAGAGAGATTGATGGTCAACTTGCGAACGCCGTTGCAAACGGTCGCCTGGTTCTCAAAGATGCGCAAGCATTCCGCGGTGAGATAGATCGCATTGCCGTATTAGAAGCCACATACAGACAGTCTGGCAACGGTCTCAGTGTCGCTGAATCGCAGATGCTTTTGACTGACCTGGAAAGATTACAGAATACTGTCGACTTGCGATTGAAAGATCAAAGGCCGGTTTGGAGTGGTATTAGTGCCCGCCGCAATGAAATCAATACGCTTGTTTTGAATCTTGATTCCAATCGTAAGCTCAGACCTGAAGACGTCCAACGCTTCAAATCTGAGTTGTCCAGAATTGCTCAAGCCGAAGCTGCCTTCCAAGCCTCCGGTGGTGCTATTGATTTCTCTGAGACAGTTTCACTGGTAAACGATCTTGCTCTTTTGAAGAGACGAATAGATAGAAGCAGTGGTGTCACATCCGTCAACATTGCCTGGGATGACATTGATGCACGACAAGCACAATTAGAAAAGCGTATAAACACCGCTATAGTTCGCCGCCAGATTAATCCGATTGAGGGCAGAAGGCTCAAGCAAGAATTCAGCAGAATCAATCAAGCCGAATCTTTGTTCAAAGCTAATGACGGCTCTCTGAGCTACTTTGAAAAGATGGCTTTAGCCGGACAGATCGATAAGCTCATTCGCCTGATGCCAAAAACAATTCAAGACTAATTAACGGCGAGTTGATTTCCGTTTTTGATCTTGATCAGGATTTGCGAACACATATATGGATTCCCTGGTAACTGTCGCCATTGATGAGGTGTTCATGTCCTGGAAATGGAAATTGTCAGTGCTATTTGTACTGATTGCAGGCTTTTCGACCCTGATCTTTATGGGTCATGAAACTACTAATCAAGCACCACCAATTCCTGAACGGATTGTTGATTCCGCCGGCACTGTGCTTTTTACAGGCGAGGATATACTTGCTGGTCAAGCCGTTTTTCAAAAATACGGCTTAATGGATGTCGGCTCTTTCTTCGGACACGGCGCCTATAACGGTCCAGATTTTTCGGCCGATTACCTGCACCGTGAAGGTGAGATCGCGCTGAATTACATGTCCAAAAAACTTTTCAAAAAACCTTTTACTCAATTAAGTGATGGTGATAAAGGTAATTTAGAAAGTACGCTTATAAAAGAATTCAAAATCAATCGCTATGATCCACAGACTAAAATTCTGACCTGGCTTGATGGTCAATCCGAAGCCTACCGCGAGCTGGCTCCGTACTATGATATCGAATTTGGTGTTGGTAGAAAACTTCCACTGCCAGCGGATTATATTCATGATCCTCAGGAGCGTTTGCAGCTTAGCCGTTTTTTTGCATGGGGAGCATGGGTCTGCAATACCAATCGACCGGGCAAAGACTATACCTATACAAACAATTGGCCGCCCGACAAATCAGTCGGGAACGAACCTAATTGGCAAATCTTTTTCTGGAGCGCAATGAGCCTGGTCATGCTCATTGGAGGAATTGGTTTGACACAATTTTTGCTGAGTGCTTTCCCAGGTCTCGGATGGCTGCCTGACGGCAAAGGTATGACTGACAATGTCAAATCTTTTCAGCCATATCGATCTCAAACTTCCCTTTATCCCTATTTTGTTGTGGTCGCACTTCTATTTCTTTTTCAAACTTTTTTCGGCGTGGTGACTGCGCATTATATTGTTGAGCAAGGCTTCTATGGCTTCGACATCCGAAACATTTTTCCATACAGTATTACGCGCAGTTGGCATTTGCAACTTTCAATATTTTGGATTTCAACTGCCTGGCTGGCTGCCGGTATGTTCATGGCGCCGATGCTCTCAAAGCACGAACCGCGAGGACAACATTGGTTAGTCAAAATTTTGTTTGTTGCCATTTTGATTGTCGCCGTTGGCAGCATCGGTGGAGAATGGCTTGGTGTCAAGAATATGCTGGGCAAATACTGGTTCTGGTTCGGTCATCAAGGCTGGGAGTATCTTGAATTAGGGCGTTTCTGGCAAGCGCTTTTAACCATCGGTATGGTTCTTTGGGCTTTCATTGTATATCGCAGCATCAGCCCACTGTTGAAGGGTAAAGATCACGGCAGTCTTCCTTACATGTTGCTGTATGGAGTGATGGCGATTCCTTTGTTTTTTAGTTTCGGAATGATGTATCACCCTGGTACTAATTTCGCTGTTGCCGATTTCTGGCGATGGTGGGTGGTGCATTTGTGGGTTGAAGGAATTTTCGAGCTTTATACGACGATAATTGTTGCTTACTTTTTTTGTAGTCTTGGTATGGTCTCTGAGAAATCGGCTCTCTCAGTCATTTACATAGATATCATCCTATACCTTGGCAGTGGCATTGTAGGTATTGGGCACCACTATTACTGGACTGCGCAACCTGCAATTAATATGGCACTGGGCTCCATGATATCTGCGCTGGAAGTAGTTCCGCTTACGCTTCTTACAATGGAGGCATGGAAATTCGTTGACCTGGCAAAAGTTGAAGGTTCCATCAAAAATTTCTCGCACTACTGGGCGATGATGTTTTTAATCGCTGTAGGTTTCTGGAATTTCCTTGGTGCCGGTGTATTCGGCTTCCTTGTCAACACGCCGATTGTCAGTTATTACGAACATGCGACCTATCTGACTTCCAACCATGGACATGCTGCTTTGATGGGCGTGTACGGCATGCTTGCGGTCGCTGCTATATTGTTCTGTACACGTTATCTAATGACTGTGGACGCTTGGAGTAACCGACTTGCGGCTCTTTCCTTCTGGGGATTGAATATCGGTCTAATGTTGATGATTGTGCTCAACATTTTTCCTGCCGGCGTCATTCAAATGATCGCCAGCTACAAAGAGGGTTTTTGGTTTGCTCGCAGCCCTGAATTTATACATTCGGATCTTTTCCAGATGTTTACTTGGGCGAGAATCGCAGGAGATCTAACCTTTGTCTTTATTGGAGTCTTACCGCTCGTTGTACTAGTTGTGCGCGGATTGTTTCATTTGAGACCTGCTTGTTCTGTGCTTGCGGCTCCAGAAAACTCGGCGCCACAAAATACATAGTGCCTCAATGCAGCACACAAACAAAAGGGAAGGGGTTGAGCCCTTCCCTTTGTTTTACTTCGTTACTGCTTGATCGCTATTTTGACTTAGCGTTTAGGCAATTGACGCTTACGCATGCGCACCGATTGTGGTGTCACTTCAACGAGCTCGTCTTGTTCAATGTATTCGAGACATTTCTCGAGGTTCATTTCCATTGGAGCTTGCAGGGTGACGAGGATGTCGCTGTTTGAGCTGCGCATGTTAGTCAGTTTCTTCATTTTGCAAACGTTGATATCCAAATCCTGCGATCTGGCGTTTTCTCCAACAATCATGCCGCCATAGACTTTGATACCTGGGGTGATGAAAAACACACCGCGGTCTTCAGCTTGTCCAAGAGCATAAGCAGTTACTGGGCCGGTTTCCCATGCGATCAGAACGCCGTTGCGTTGACGAGCGATTTCGCCACACCATTCGCGGTATTCCAAGAACGCGTGGTTCATGATGCCGTTGCCTTTTGTGAGGCGCAAGAATTCAGAACGGAATCCAATCAATCCTCTTGTCGGGACGACGAATTCCAAAACTGATTGAGTGCCTTCGACTTGCATGTTGAGAAGTTCGGCTTTACGTGGTCCGAGTTCTTGCATGACGTTGCCGGTGAAATCTTCAGGGACGTCGATAAAGAGTCTTTCGAAAGGCTCGCAATCTCTTCCGTTGATTGATTTCAGGATAACTTCAGGACGGCTGACTTGGAATTCATAACCTTCGCGACGCATCGTTTCGATCAAGATACCCAAGTGCAATTCGCCGCGTCCACTGACGATGAATGTGTCAGTGTTGTCGGTTTCGTCAACGCGCAAGCTGACGTTAGTTTCTAGTTCGTGCATCAAGCGCGATTTGATTTGACGCGATGTGACGAATTTGCCTTCTTGTCCAGCAAATGGGCTGTCGTTGACCATGAAGGCCATCTTCATTGTAGGCTAGTCGATTTGAACGCGAGGAAGTGCTTCGCCGCCATCGAGACCAGTGATGGTATCGCCAACGTTTGCGGTCGAGAAACCAGCCAAAGCAACCATTTCGCCTGCTTGAGCTTCGGTAGCTTCAATGCGCTTCAAACCGTGGAATGTGAAGAGTTTGGAGATTTTGCCACGTACGGTAGAGCCATCTTCTTTCAGAAGAGTGACTTGTTCGTTATCGCGGATACGTCCGTTGTAAATACGTCCGATTACGATGCGACCGAGATAGTCGTTGTAGTCCAGGATGGTGGCTTGAAATTGTAGTGGGGCATCCGGATTGCCAACTGGGGCTGGGCAGTGCTTGACCATCAAATCCAGCAATGGACGCAAATCTTTGCCTTCGATTTCAGGGTCAGTGGTGGATATACCTTTGACGCCGGAAGCGAAAATATAAGGGAAGTCGAGTTGCTCTGCGTTTGCGCCGAGTTCGACGAACAAATCGAATACTTTATCGACTGCGATATGTGGATCGATATTTGGTCTGTCGATTTTGTTGATTACAACAATCGGACGCATGCCGCGCTCGAGAGCTTTTCTCAACACAAAACGAGTTTGTGGCATCGGACCTTCGCCAGCGTCGACGATCAGCAACGCGCATTCGACCATGCCGAGAATACGTTCGACTTCACCACCGAAGTCCGCGTGTCCCGGGGTGTCGACGATATTGATCAATTTGTCTTCATATTTAACGGCCGGGTTCTTTGCCAAGATTGTGATACCGCGCTCACGTTCGAGGTCGTTCGAGTCCATGACGCAATTGACGAGCTCTTGGTTGTCGCGGAAGACGCCTGTTTGACGTAAGAAACCATCTACCAGAGTGGTTTTGCCGTGGTCGACGTGCGCAATAATGGCAATATTGCGAATATGCTCGAGTGGTTTACCTTCAGTTTGACCGTTTGTAGCAGCTTTGGCTTCAACGCTCGTTTGCATATCGACTGTTTGGGCTTCAGTTGGTTTGTCCATGGTTGATAAGTTCATGTTTCCTGTATTGTCGTCCTTGGGCGAGGCTTGATAGCTGTTCAAAATTTTTGGTCTAAAAATGTCTGTTGGCTTTCGGTGTATTCTGTCTATGTTGTGTGGGCTTAAAATCGAATTGGAGACACGGTGAGCAGCGCTTCCGAGCTAGGAAAATTCGAAACTGAGACTGCAATGGAAGGCACGGTGCTCAGAAGCCATGCTGGCGGTTATCTTGTCTATCAGCCGGAGCTGGACATCAATCTCTTTTGCCAGGCACGTGGCCGGCTAAAGAAGGAGCAGGTCTCCATTTTTACTGGAGATCGGGTGCGGCTGGAAGAAGTCGACTTGCCGAGCGCAAAAGCCGTTATTGCGAACATACTGGAGAGGGAAAATCTCCTCAGCAGACCGCCGGTTGCCAACGTAGACCAGGTGATCATTGTACAGGCAGTCCATCAGCCCGATTGGATACCCCTGGTGTGTGATCGCTATCTCGTGCATTTTCAGCTGGAGACAGGGTCTTCGCTGCCTATTCTATGCTTTAACAAGAGTGATCTGGCCTCAGAAGAAGACAAGAAGAGTTTACGAAGTATTTATGAACCGCTTGGTTACTTGGTTACAATTGTCTCTGCCCACGATGGCGAGGGGATGGCCAGGCTTGTAAATCTGCTCCTCGGAAAGGTAACGGTTTTTGCAGGACCTTCCGGAGTCGGCAAATCCAGTTTGCTTAATTGCTTGCAACCTGAACTCCGCTTAAAGATTGGCATCATGGAAAACGATTTTGGTGTCGGTCGTCACACCACTACTTACAGTGAACTTTATCGAGTGCCGTCCGAAAAATTGATTCTCTTTGGTGCGGAAGATACCAGACCCACCTGGATTGCCGACACTCCTGGATTTGGATTATCGGAGTTGAAACACCCTGAGCCTCTCGACCTGGGCTGGCAATTTCCGGAAATCACCAAACTCGCAGTTGATTGCAAATTCGCTGATTGCACACATCTAGTCGAGCAAGGCTGTAATGTCATCACCAATTTAGAAAGTATCGAGCCAAGTCGCTATGAAAATTATTCTATTATGGTCAAGGAATCTCAAAGCGAAAAGAGCATTCTGAGAGACACTTCGAAAAAGGTGGAATCGGCGGTTAAGACAGTTGGGGGCAGGCACAATAAAGCTGTGCTTATTCCAAGATTGAACGGACGTCAAAGATCGAAATCGAAGAACACTGAGCGTCAACAATTAAAAAATGCCCCTCATGAAGAGGATGAAGAAGGGACCGAGGAAGAAACTGATATCACGGGCGACACCACTCAGCAAGCAGAGGAAACATAGGCAGCATGACCGAAAAGTCACCACTCGTTTTTCCACGCGGTTTTGTTTGGGGCGCAGCAACAGCTGCTTATCAGGTTGAAGGTGCAGCTAAAGCAGATGGTCGCGGTGAATCAATATGGGACCGCTTCTCGCATACTGAAGGCAAAACCTTAAACGGAGATACCGGTGACATTGCTTGCGATCACTATCATCGTTTTGCAGATGACGTCGCGCTGATGAAAGACATGGGACTGGATGCTTATCGCTTTTCAATTTCATGGCCGCGCATAATTCCTAATGGTCGAGGCGCTATCAATTGGCTAGGTCTAGATTATTACGATAGATTAGTAGATGCACTTTTGTCAGTTGGCATTCAGCCATATGCCACTCTCTACCACTGGGATTTGCCTCAGTCTCTACAGCACATCGGTGGTTGGACTAATCGAGATGTGACAGGATACTTTGCTGATTATGCTGCTGTGATGGCAAAGAGATTAGGTGACCGCGTCAAAAATTGGATGACTATCAACGAACCGTGGGTAGTGGCAGTCCTCGGAAATTTAACCGGTGAACATGCTCCTGGTTTGCGTGATAAATCGACAGCTATAAAAGTCGGGCACCACCTATTGGTTGGACATGCTAAAGCGATGGAAGCAATCAAATCCTGCACTCCAGATGCAAAAGTTGGTATCACCTTAAGCCTATCGCCGGTAGAAGCTGAGACCGAACACGAAGACGACCAACGCATTGCCGAACATCGCTATCAACTCTCCGCCGGACTCTTCCTTAATCCACTTTTCACAGGTGCATATCCAACCGAATGCTACAAAGAATTTGGTGATGCCATCAGCGTTATTCAACCTGGTGATATGGCATTGATTGCCAAACGGATGGATTTTTTAGGCGTTCAGTATTATTTCCGCGTAGTGACTGGTCGTCGTGGCGACGTCAATAAAGTAAATGGTTCAAAATATACGGAAATGGGCTGGGAAGTTTGTCCTAGTGCGCTGGAAAGATTGCTTGTTCGAATGAATGATGACTTCGACCTGCCACCAATTTTCATCACCGAAAATGGTGCAGCGTTTGATGATAAAGTTTCAGATGACGGTTTTGTCCACGATCCAGAACGCATTGAGTATTTTCAAGAACACCTGCATGCCGTCTTTCGAGCCATGAAACAGCATGTTCATGTGAAAGGTTATTTTGCCTGGTCATTCCTTGATAATTTCGAATGGCAACATGGCTATTCAAAACGATTTGGACTGGTTCATGTTGACTATTCCACTCAGAAGCGCATCATGAAAGATAGTGGGAAGTGGTATTCACGCGTTGCACGACGTGGCGAGTTGGAATTCTAGATTTAAGTCAACTCAGAAGTTGAATTATATTTTCTTCATTGCAATCAATCACCCCGAAATT
>JACMKL010000268.1 GCA_014380105.1 Candidatus Melainabacteria bacterium | reverse complement strand
GGATAGACATAAACGGCTTTGTCAACTCCGCCATGAACGGTGAGATCCGCTTGTCCATCCCCGTGTAGATTGAGCGATCGCACCATCACGCGATCGCTAACTGGCTCTTTAAAAATTCCAGTGCTAACGGTTTTTCCTTTCCAGGTCACCTCACGCGGCAGTCCGACGTTGACAGAGATAATTTTCACCTCTAGCTCCAGAATTTTAGACGGCATTTCTTGTGAATCGGTCTGTTGCTTTATGTGGAAAGTAGGTCTCTAGGCGAACTTAGAATTTCGCCGTCTTTTTGCCTGCTGTGAGAATCCGCTCCGTGTCTACGTAAGAACGAGTTAGTTTGCGATCGCTGAAAGTGTTGGCTGTGAAGGGTAACTTGCGGCTTTAATTAGATCCGATGCCTTCTCGCCAATCATGATGGTGGGTGCGTTTGTATTGCCTGTGGTGATCGTTGGCATGATAGACGCATCCACAACCCGCAACCCCTCAATGCCATGTACTCGTAGTTCAGGATCGACCACCGCCATTGAATCTGTGCCCATTTTGCAAGTGCCGACCGGATGATACACCGTATCGCACACTTCTCGGACGTAAGCTTCAAGTGCTGCATCGCTCTGCTTGTCAGCACCGGGAGCGACTTCCTCACCGCGAAACTCATCAAACGCACTGGCATGGAACAAGTTGCGAAGTGATTTAATTCCGGTAACAAGCTTTTGCACATCAGCTTCGCTTTGGAGATAGTTCAGCCGAATCATTGGTGCGGCTTGGGGGTTGGGGGAACGCAAACTGACACTGCCAATGTTTTGGGGATGGGTCAAACAGACTAGACTGGTGAATCCTGCACCGGCATAGGCATAAGCAGGCGGTGCCAACACCACGGGACCGAAAAG
This sequence comes from Candidatus Melainabacteria bacterium, assembly GCA_014380105.1. Lineage (GTDB taxonomy): Bacteria > Cyanobacteriota > Vampirovibrionia > Obscuribacterales > Obscuribacteraceae > QKMZ01. The sequence goes on along the minus strand of JACMKL010000268.1, from coordinate 2,787 downwards.
AAACTGTAAATCTGGCGCAATCTCTTGATTTTCCTCAGTGTGTAGAAACAAACCAGCTTCAGCGATACTACTGGTGCTTGCCGCATGTAAATCCTGAGCTACCTGGTATACCACATGCACAATCGGGTGATCTTGGAGGTTTTGACCCACACCCGGTAAATCAACCACTACCGGAACTCCCAGGGCTTGCAGATGTTTTGCATCCCCAATGCCAGAAAGCATCAGCAGCTTAGGCGAATCGAATGCGCCTGCACTTAAAATCACTTCCTGGTTAACCCTGACTTGGTGCAATGTGCCCTCGTGTAGGTATTCCACTCCAACGGCGCGGGTACCCTCAAACAACAAGCGAGTGACCAACGCTCCTGTCGTTACAGTCAAATTGGGACGCTGGAGAATGGGCACAAGGAAGGCAGCAGCAGCACTATGGCGCTTACCATCCTTGACAGTTAACTGATAGAGTCCTGCTCCTTCTTGCTGCATCCCATTAGCATCAGGATTGCGGTTATAGCCTAATGCCACCGCTGCGTCTACAAAGCGTTGGGATACCACAGCAGGCGCAATGTGATCGGTCACGCTCAATTCTCCATCGACCCCGTGAAATTCAGACGCGCCTCGTGAGGAGCGCTCCGATTTCTTGAAGTAGGGCAAAACATCTTGGTAACTCCAACCGGGATTCCCCAATGACTGCCAGTGGTCATAATCGTGAGAATTGCCCCGCAGATAAATCATGATATTAATCGAACTGCTGCCACCCAGGACTTTGCCACGGGGACAAAAGATTTTGCGGTTATTCAGGTATGGCTCTGGTTGGGAGAAATATGCCCAGTCCACCTCAGAACCCAGAAGACTGAGGCATTGAGACGGGATGTGAATCTCCGGTTTCGTATCAGGGATACCCGCTTCGAGTAATAACACAGTTGTTTCACTGTCTTCTGTCAGGCGGTTGGCAACAACACAGCCTGCCGAACCTGCACCAATTACAATATAGTCATATTGAGTCATGACATCCTCCTTCTCGTTTGTCTGTAATGGCTTTATATCGTTAGGAATCAGCGGGAATTGATTGGTTTAAATCTTATGAATTCGACAGATTAGCCACCAGGCAAAATTAACCAGTTTAGATGGCTTATGGAGATTTGGCAGAGTTAGCGAAACGCTTGGAGTTTGATCTAGCGACGTTGGTTACGTTTTATTGTTCTCCTGTTATTGCGCGGTATATCCACCATCAACCGTAAGCGAATGTCCAGTGACAAAACTAGAAGCGTCTGAACAGAGCCATAGCACGGCATTTACTACTTCCTGGGGCGTACCAATCCGACCCATTGGCAACGTCGTTTTGAAATACTCTATCAATTCTGTATTTGTTTGGACAGTGCGATCAAGCATCTCGGTTTGAATCAGTCCTGGACTGACGGCATTCACCCGAATTCCTTGCAAGGCATATTCTAATGCCACCGATTTTGTTAACCCTTCCACAGCGTGTTTGCTAGCCACGTAAATTGGCACCCTTGCTGCACCGACCAAGCCCAGACCCGAACTGGTATTGACGATCGCCCCACCGCCATTTTTCAACATGGCTGGAATCTCATGTTTCAAGGACAACCATACGCCTTTAACATTGATATCCATGATCCGATCATAGGTAGCTTCAGTTTGCTCTGGTAAAGGTGTGGTCTCTTGATCCACTCCAGCATTGTTGAAAGCAATGTCGAGCCGTCCGTAGCGTGCCATCGTTTTCTCAATCAGAGCTTGCACATCGGCTTCTTCAGAAACATCTGTCGCTACAAAAAAGCCATCCCCACCAATCGCTTGAATTTGGCGAATGGTTTCTTCGCCTTCAGCTTGCCGACGACCTGCAACAACAACGTTTGCTCCAGCTTGAGCCAGTGTGATCGCGGCTGCCTTACCAATCCCTGATGTTCCACCTGTAACGACTGCAACTTTTCTAAAAAACGTGGTCACTGTTAATCTCCTGTTTGTATAAAAGTGAATGGTTTACGTGTAAATGCCAACCGAAATTTGGATTCAAGCCTGCTTCAAATATTTCTCAAACCATCTCAAGGCAGTTGTACTTGCAATCTCGAAGCCCTCTCCCTGGAAGCCGTCAAAGTGTCCGCCCTTCAAGATTGTGAGGGACTTCGGCTCCATCGCACGCGCATGGACATCGGCGGTTAAGTCGGCAGGTGAAAGAAAGTCCTTCTCACCCGTAATCAGGCATAGCGGCGTGGGAAAGATCGCCTCGATGTGAGGAGCTGGTTCGTAATAGAGGCAGTGTTCAATCGATTCAAAGGAGATTCGATTTTCCCATCTTCCTTCGCTCGCGCTTTTGTTCGACTCAACCCAAGTGAATGCGTCGGGTGTTGCAAGGAAACTGGGTTCACCAGGCGGAGCAACCAAAGGGAGGTAACTTACTTTTCCAGTTTGATACCGTTTTATCCGGTCTTGTAAAACCATCTTTGTGAGTTCTTCCAGTTGAAGTGGGGAAGCCACACGACGGGAGATGAGAAACGCATTCACCGTAGGCATCTGTACTACGATCGCTTTTACGCGCGGATCGAATGCAGCCAGATGCAGTGCGTGACCGCCGCTATAAGAAAAGCCCCACAGACCTATGCGCTCAGGGTCAACTTCGCTTTGTAGTTGAGTCCAGGTGATAGCATTACGAAAGTCTTCATGCTGCTCGGTAGGGAGCATTTGTCCGCGAGGTTCTCCCTCACTAGCACCCTGGTAGCGATAATCGAACAGCGAAACGACAAACCCAGCTTGAGCAAATTTCTCGGCAAACTG
>JACMKL010000267.1 GCA_014380105.1 Candidatus Melainabacteria bacterium | reverse complement strand
TAACCCATCCGATGCTGCATTATTCTTACCAAAACGTCGATGAATTTACGAAAGCGATGGACAAATATGCACGTCTGTCAGCTTCAGAATTCAAGAATGACGGCTCTCATAAATGGCGCACAAATCCCCTCAACGAGCTGCTTCATCCCGCCTGGACGTTTGTTGCGCGTTATCTTTTTAGACTTGGATTTTTGGACGGAAAATTGGGATTGCAATTGAATTTGATCTATAGCGACTATGTCCGCAGCAAGATCAAATACACCCGTGAGCAAACGCAATCTCAGACTTGACCGAGCATCTCACGCATCAGCTCTTCGTATCGTTTCAGATTTTCTTCGTAGGAATCAATGTTGATGTTGACCGGATTGGCGTCCTCTTTGGTCTTGCCAAGCCAGGGCGCGTGTTCCATCAAAACAGTTTCGTTGATCCAACCCCTGATACGCAAAGAATCCCAGGGCGTTACACCCTGGGATACAGCATCGTATCTGGCAACTTCAGCTTGCGCTGTAGTTATCACTTGTTTTTCGATGAGCGCTTGAAGAAGCGACTCAGCACGATTGTCTTGTTCTGATGATGTGCTCACGAAAGCGCTCAGGAAATTTCGATGTCTACTCGTTTTCCGTGGCGGCTGGCAGCTGCTCGTACCAGATTGCGAAGCGCGGTAATTGTCCTACCGTCTTTGCCTATCAGCCTGCCCGTGATTGTCGGCTCGCAGGTGACACCGAGGCGGCATCGTCTGGAACCCATCATTTTACGGTCAAATTGGAGCGCATCAGGATCACGGGCGAGGACTCGCAGAATGTATTCTGCTAAATCTTCCGCCGCAGTCGATGAGCTAGGTGGACCCGAGCTTCGGCTTCCGCCTACGCGGTAGCCTGGACGGCTGTTGCCGCTGCCGCTTTTCTTAAAAGGCTTGCCACCGTATCGCTTGGCTGGGCCCCGACTTTCATCCATTTGTCCACCGCTTCTTGGTCGAGTTTGAGATCTTTGGAACGTGGGTTGTAATACCCAAGCTCTTCCAACGGCTTACCGTCACGACGGCAGCGGCTGTCTACTGCTACGACACGATAGTGCGGCGCTTTTTTGGATCCAACTCGTTTAAGTCTGATCTTTACCACTTAAAACTTCCTCTACGAACACTTCTATAAATGCGAATGGATATTCTAGCAGGTGCGTTATCGCTATAAGGGATTAGTGACCGGATATTTCGGAGATTGCAAAGGTGCATTAACAAGATCTCTATTTCTTCTTTTTCTTCTTGTAGAATCCGCCGCCTGCGCCACCTGGGTAACCCTTCGGTGGAGGTGGAGGGGTCTTTCTTGGCATACTTCCTGGCAGCCCACCTGGAAAGCCTGGTGGTAAGCCGGGTCCGCCACCTGGAGCGCCACCTCCCATGCCTGAAAAGAGGTCCATAAGCCCGCCGCCTGGGGCGTTCTTGTCTTTGCCGCCTCCCATTCCTGGCATCCCAGGGAAGCCGCCGCCGCCGAATCCGCCCATCATTTTTCTGAACTGATTCATCATCGTGCGCATCTGTTCAAACTCATTTAACATTTGACCAATTTCCGAATCTTTCAATCCAGCTCCAGCGGCGATGCGGCGTCTGCGGCTCATGTTGATGATTTCGGGCTTGCGCTGCTCTTCGAGCGTCATGGAGTTAATAGCTGTCTCATAGAGATTCATCATTTTGTCGCCGTGCTCAGCTATCTGCGCTTGCTGAGAAGTGTTTAGACCGAACATGCCGCCGACGCCCATCATTTTCATGAGGTCGCCCATGTTGCCCATCTTCTTCATCATCTTCTGAGATTTGATAAACATCTCTAAGGTGAAGTCGCCTTGCAGCATTTGCATGGCTACTTTCTCGGCTTCCTTCTCGTCAATGTTTTGTTTTGCCTTTTCGACCAATGACATGACGTCGCCCATGTCAAGAATGCGGCTTGCCATGCGGTCTGGGTGGAAGGCGTCGAGATTGTCGAGTTTTTCGCCAGTACTTATGTATTTGATTGGTTTGCCGACAACTTCTCTGACTGATAAGGCAGCACCGCCTCTGGCGTCACCATCTACTTTGGTCAGGATGATTCCGCTGACATCTAATTGCGTATTGAAAGTTTCGGCGACGTTGACTGATTCTTGACCTGTCATTGAGTCGATAACAAGTAATTTTTCTGACGGTTCAAACGCCCGATCCAGAATCATGATTTCAGCCATCAATTCTGTGTCGATTTGCAGACGACCGGCGGTGTCGATGATTACTGGCGAGTTGTTATTGGCGCGAGCCTGAGCTAGAGCCTTTTCTGCAATGTCGTGTACGTCTTTACTTTCTAAATCGGCATAGACAGGAACATCAATTTGTTTTCCAAGCGTTTGCAATTGCAAAATCGCAGCGGGTCGTTGCACGTCGCACGCCACCAGTAGTGGTGACATGCCTTCGTCTTTCAATTTCTTCGCTAACTTGCCGCAGGCGGTTGTTTTACCAGCACCCTGCAAGCCTAATAACATCACGACTGGAGGTTTGCCTTCCAGATTGATTGGGACATTTTCGCCGCCTAAAATTGCAACGAGCTCGTCGTGAACGACTTTGATAAATTGTTGCGCGGGTGATACTGACTGTATAACGTCGGTGTCAAGCGCCTTTTGGCGAATGCGGCTAATGAAGAGCTTTACGACTTTTAAGCTGACGTCTGCTTCTAGAAGTGACTTCCGAACATCGCGTATGGCGTCCTCGATGTTTTCCGGAGTCAATTTGGTATCAGTACCAAGTGATCGGACTGCGTTGTTCAAGCGATCAGTTAACTGGTCAAACATGCTCTAATTCACCTCTCCTTCTGACTTTGCAAATATTAGCGAGCGTGTGCAAGCTCTTTAATTTCCAAAACTTTTTCTGAAACTTCAGGTGGATAAACAAGCCAGAAGGACTCGTAATCACCTTTAACCAGTGCCGCGATTGTTGGCGACAACTCGGACAATTCTGATACCAAACCGGTGTCTGTTCTGACTACGATATTTGTTTGCGGAATAGCCGCATCTGGCCGGTAATAGTCGTATGGACGAAATCCAGTTGACTCAACGGCGACATAATATTCTGGGTCGAAACCGGCATCTTTGACGATTTTTCTTGCGTAATTTTGCACTTGTTCGATTGAGTCTTTGAATTTACCGTTGCCATTATTTGCGCCCGGTGGTGGCATGATGCGAGTAGCCTTAAACAGCTTGCGATCGAGGAAACGTGCTGCCAAATCTTTCAGCACTGGATCGCTGTCCCCGACCCATCTTTTAATGTGATAGGTCATTTGTACATCGTCCAAACTTAAGTATTCATCGACTGTCAGTTTGTCGCCGTTGAGCCATTTTGCTGTCGGGTCGTCCATAAATGCGAAATTATGATTCGCTTCCATCAGTTGTTTTACGCGTCTCAGCAATTTTGCTAAGTGTGCGCGGGCAGCAAGATTCTTGCGATGATAATAAACTTGCGCGTACATTGAATAACGACCGAAGAGATAGTCCTCGACGGCTGTTTGTCCCTTTTCGCCGACAACTTCAATGCGATCTTTTTCTTCGTTGATCTCTAGCGAACGCAATATTCTTTGGAGCGCAAGGTGACCATATGCGGTGCCGGTCATGTAACTATCGCGCAGCAAATAGTCAAAACGATCGCAGTCTAATTGGCTGGAGACAATGTGAGAAAGATATTTCGGATAATGCTCTTTCTTGAGAAGTTTGACGATTGTCTCGGCGAGATTGGGATATTCAGTGTATTTGTCGAGCACTTCTCTGACTTGCGTATCGCCTGAAATGATTTTGCACGACCATTCTTCGTGATCGTAGTGGAGAATCTTTTCAGTGACGTGACTATAGGGTCCGTGACCAATGTCGTGCAGCAACGCCGACGCGAGAATCAGTCCTCGGTGCTTTTCAATGGACGGAGTTTTTTCCGACAGCATGTTGATCAGCTGGGAGGCGACATGCATAACACCGACTGAGTGGGTGAAACGCGATCCTTCGGCGCCTTGAAATGTGAAAAACGACACGCCCAGCTGATGAACGCGGCGCAACCGCTGAAATTCACGCGCATCGATTAAGTCCATTACCAAACGCTCGGCAGGTTGGCGCCTGTCCAGGACAATGTCCTGGTGTATAGGATCCAAATATGTGCGTTTGGTGGTCATGTTGAAAACCTGTTTTTGCTTGAACCAAGCCCAGGCATCGAGGGAAAACGCCCCGACACAAGGGTGAGCCCGCTTTTACCGCGCGCATCCGTATTATAAGTTATTCAGCAGTGAGCTTCTTGGATTTTCCGGTCGATAGTGCCAGGGATGCCATCGCCAGAAATACTGCAATACCAAGCACGGGCTGGGAAATCTTGTGCAGTTTGGTAAATTCAGCGTGGGCTGCCTCATCAGTCTTTATTTTTGGCAACAAATCAGACATG
>JACMKL010000266.1 GCA_014380105.1 Candidatus Melainabacteria bacterium | reverse complement strand
TTCAGGAAGACTTTCAAAGTTTTTTTCTTGCGTTATGACTCATCAGATGCCCTCGGTGATGAAATAGAACAAGCTAAAACCTTGGTCCCAAAACTGGCAGGTGAAGTCGGAAAGCCTATTACTGTGATTGCTCTCAGCATGGGCGGAAACGTCATAGGTGGTGCGCTTAGCGACCCTGCCGTCAGCGAATCTGTCGACCGCGCACTTTGTATGGGAACGCCTTTTCATGGCTCGCCATTATTTTCATCTGATTGGTATCAATACAGTTTGTATCAACACAAGCTAGGTTTATTCACCAGAATGATGGACACTTTTGACTACAATTATTTTTTTGGAAAACACCGTAACTATCAAAGAGATTTGAAATGGGACAATCTCGATGGGGGCATTCCGACGGTTGGTGCTTTTAAAGGCATTACCAAAGCGGGACCAAAAGGAGATTTAACTCCGGCGCGGGACGAAGGAAAACTTCTCAACAAAATCAATAAGACTGATATCAACAAAGGGAAAATCATTGCTTATGCAGGTTATCTTTTAAACGCCGAAATCATTACTATGACTGCAAAGCATCGACTTGAAACTTATGCTCTGGCACCATATCGTTTTTTAACTGTGCGAGTGCCGGCCCAATTAGGTCGAGAAGAATCGGCGTTAAAAGTATTAAGTACAAAAATCGGTAAAGTGAATGCAATAGATGATCAAGGGCTCAGTGTGCGCCGTTTTGCACTCAATGACGGTATCACTCCTGTACCAAGCGCTCTATTTTTGGCACCAGATACGGTGAAAGAATATCCCATTATCAAAGAAACAGATTTGAAGCGTTTGCTGCCTCATGTTGATATTCGATTAGGGCGAGTGTTCCGTGATATCGATCATGTCACCTTCGTTGAAGGAACCCCTCCTCACGGTGGCTCGAAGCTCGTAAAAGATGAACTGCATCCAGAAGATGGCAGTCATACTGTCTTCGAGTGGATGTTGGATGAACTTCTAGAGCGTAATCAGGGCGATCGAAAAGACAACGAACTTGTTAAGTCCTAACCTACCTTTTCGGACTTAAATTTTACGCACTGCCGCCGATTGCCGAATTTTTATTGCTTTCTTTTCGTCTGCTGCGGCAAGATCGACTTTTCCTAGTTTGCGCAAAACACGGGCGCGTTTGTCATAGATATACGGCGCATCACCTAGTTCTGCCTCCATGGCTAGATTGTAGGCATCGAGTGCTTTCTGAAACTGTCCCTTATCAAAAAGCAAATCGCCCCGCCTGATATGCGCATCGGGATCATCAGGACTTACTTTCACCAGCGCATCATAATCTCTCAGTGCGAGATCTGTTTTGCCCATTTGTAAATACATTTTTGCGCGACCGTTAATAGCCTCATAGCTGCCAGGTTTTGTCGCAATCGCATGAGAATAATCTTTTAGCGCTTTGTCTTCTTGTTTTAGATTTTCATAGCAGCGGGCGCGATGAGTGTAATACCAAACATGAGTAGCATCCGCTCTTTCGATAGCCATTGTGAAATCTTCAATTGCTTTGGGATATTTTTTCATGACCTCGTAGGACAGGGCGCGATCGGCATAGCAACTCTTGACGTTCGGATTGAGCGCAATTGCTTTGGAGAAATCTTGAATGCCTTTGTCAAATTCCTTGAGGCTGACTTGCAACTTTGCTCGTTGTCGGTACGCGTTGAAATGTTTGGGATCGTATTCGATGGCCTTGGCATAATCTGCTAATGCTTGTTTTAAGTCGTTTAGATCTTCATTGATCAACCCGCGCAAGTAAAATGCACTGGCGCGCTTTGGTGACGATGCGATGACCTGGTTGATGGTCTTGAGCGCTTCAGCCGTGCGTTCGTATTGACGTTGATTTTCAGCCTTCAGTTCAAGCTTGTTGAGTTGGTCTTGAGCAAAGGCACCATGCGATGCCACAACAAGATTTAAAACGACCGCAATCAGCATTGGCGTTTTTAAGTTCAAGTGATTGGTTCTCGCTTCTAAAGCTTTTTGCCAAGAACTGTTGATTGAGCCTGTGCACTATTTTGAGTGGTCTTCTGTCCGGTCACATCAGTCAGCCATGTGGTTACTTCATTGATGACATCAGGTTTGATATAAGGTGTTTCGAAGTGTATGTGTCCGCGCTTCTGTAAAACCATCAAGTGCGCATTATCCGATGGTATGCGTTTCATCAAATCTTTTGCACCACTTGCTTTGTACATGCGGTCATTTTCGCCGACGATACAAAGAATGTGCATGTTAGGTGGAATTTGTTCGACGAACATCAAACTCGATTTGTTCGCGTGCATGCTCTGCATTGATTCCCAAAACGTCATGGTCTTTCTGTTTTTAGGATCGTTAATATAGGCATCAGTGACGCGCTGGTCTTCAGACAGGAAGCGTTTCGCGTATGGACGAAGAGGAATATTTCGTTTGGGTTTGACCCAGAATTTCATAAAATCTGCTGCGAGAGTTGGCGATAGCCCCGAGCTACGGACACTACACGGACTGGCGATCACGATGCCGTCGATTAGATTCGGATGGACGCTCGCTATCCAGAGGGATAAATTTGCGCCAAGACTTTCGCCCATCATATAGATAGGAACATTTGGATGCTGTTCTTTCAAACCCAAAATCAACCCGACAATGTCATCTCTACTTTTATAGACAGCAATTTCGCCGTTCGGAATTGGTTTGCCTGCGTCATCACACCATCTACCAAAACCGCGAAGATCTGGTGCATAAACCTCATAACCTTTATCTGCTAATAGACGCGCCATCGGATCAAATGCGCCACCGTGCAAAGTTGCTCCGTGAATAGCCACAATCAGTCCATGCAATGGTTTTTCTTTATCAGCCCAATGATAAATTGGCATTTTCAAATCACGGGCAATCTTCGGCTCGTCGTCTTTTTTGACTTCCGCTATGGCTGCGACCTGAGCGCTGAGCGTCAGAGTGACTGCCAGTATCTGACACAGCAACAGACTGCTCAGAATGCCTCTTTGTTTTTGTTTCACAACGGCCATCTTCCGATTACACCAATTATCCAAGTTCTTTGTGCCCAAACGTCCTATCATTTTGACAGTTAGACATCCCTTTGGCTGAGATGCTCCATATAGGCGCTTTGTTCCTTTCTGACACGATACACTAGGTTTTAGTGACCCCATTACATCAAATGGGCAGGTAGATCTTACATTGAAGCAGTTACAGGCGGTGAATGCGATGTACAGAGACTTTTCAATAAGTCCCAAATTATTATTTTTGGTGTTATCTACTTGCTCAATCTCCATCCCAACTTGTTTTGCGCAAGGATTGATGGAGACAGGAGGATTGTACAGCATGCCAAGACCTGTTCCCAGTGGGCATGCTGATGCTTTGTCAAAACTTTATGGTGCCGGTTCTCTGCCGGGAATGTCATCCTCGGCTGGTGTAGGCGCTCCAGCTTTCGTCGGTGACAGTAGAGAAATTGCTAAGAATGTGGCAGACAAAGCGAATAAGCTTTACGCGGCCGCCCAGCAAAAGGAAAAAGCAGGTAAATTAGCCGAAGCAGAGTCAATGTATCGCATGTCAGCTGGCTGGAGAGAGAGAGTCTGGGGCACTAAAGACCCTGCTGTCTTTGTAATTTACGGTCGCATCGCCGAACTCTGCAAAAAAATGAACAAGTTACCTGAGGCTGAGGCTGCTTACAGGCGCCAGAATGTATGTGGCGTGAGAATTTATGGCGCCGGCGCTTTTGAAGTCACGCCTGTCCTGAACAAGTTGGGCGATTGTTGCTTCACCCAGAACAAATTACCTGATGCAATCAGCGCGTACAGACAGGTTTATATTCTCAGAAAACGAAAATTGGGCGACGCTAATGAGGAGACCTTAGACAGCCAATTGAAGCTCGCCAGGACGCTAAAAATGAATGGTGCTCATCAAGAGGCACAAAAACTCGTTGACGATGGTTTGAAGATTATCGGCACCAACACAGAGGGAAACTCGCCTAAGCTCAAACGTGGATTTGATGAGGTGCTTGTGATTGCTCCTCCTGCTGCTTCTCCCGACGGCGTCGTTGTGCCTGCCGCTCCGGGAGCGTCAACTCAATCCGCTGCTACAAGCGCTTCCCCGACAGCTGTTCCTTCAGCCTCCACTGTTCCTCCTGCATCAACTGTTGTCTCTTCTCCCTCTTCTACCTCTGCATCCGCAGCATCCTCAGCATCCTCAGCACCAACTTCTCCGGTCGACAAAAGCAAGATAAAGTAGCTCTAGAGCTCAGTTCTGAAGTGCACCTTGTAAAGAGGGTGGGTTTTGTTGTCTACCTATAAAATATTTCCTGACTGAAAGTGGCTTGCGTACTGGCTTTTGCTTGAAAGGCGCACGGGCTGTATATCTTTGCGATATATGGAAACATTCAGGAACTTAGAGAGCCAGTGATATTACGCTTACAGAAACGGGTAAATCACGAGTAGGCGGCACTTCTCACCTACGACCGCTCTTTCAAGAACTGCGGGTTCTAGGTTTTACGATGGCTAGATTTAAGATTTCCAAATTAGCTTTTATCTCAATTGCAATAATCACGATGGTATCACCGGCGATGGCGGCCAGTGAAGCCGAGGACGAAAAAGTATTCTCTTCAGTCATGATAGAAGCCACTCCTAAAGCTGTTTTAGATGCTATTCGCCTGCAAAGACAAGTCGACCCGGCCAGACGCCTGGTCTCCACTTCCGGTGCAGAATCAATGATAGACGAAAACTTTTCCGGACTGCCCGTAATAGGCTCCGCCAAGTGCCTCTACAAAGAAGTCGAAAGTGAAAATTCAGTCGAGTATTATCTTATAAGCTCTGATAAGTTCAAACGTTTTGAAGGCAGATGGACACTCACTTCGCAAGATGGCGGGCGTAAGACGCAGTTGAGATTGTCTTCGCAGCTCGACACTGGAATGAAAATTCCTTTTGCGAAGCAAATTACAAATTGCGCTGTCAAAAAAGATGTTCTGAGACGGCTCGGACGTGTTAAAAACCTTGCCGAAGCAACAACTGTTGTTGTTCCACTCAAGCATCTCAAAGCTTCTAACTAAATCTCAGGCGGCATTTTAGCGCCAAACGAACCAAGACCGCACAGTTCCCCAAACAGATGGCTTAACCTGTCTGATTTTGTCGACTCGGGCATGTTCAGTAATTTTGCGTTTGCTGCCGATCACAAGCTCGTAATAGAGCGGCTTGTCGTTTTTCTTGGGGTCAGTCTCTGTGCGCAGGACAATGTAATTGATGCAGTTTTCGCGCTTCCAGTAAGACAGTTTGAGAGTTTTGGGGTCGCCACCGTCTTTGGGACTGCCAACCGACCATCCAGGAGCTATCGCTTTCGGATTGTCGGGATCGTCAAATGTGCTATTGAAGATCGGATAGCCCCATTCAGTGCCGATTTCCTTCACTAAAGTCTCATACTGTTTTTCAATATTCTGTTTGACATTCGATACATGGCAAGACGCATTCTCCAGCACATGCTCTCGCACCGAGACCGCCGGATCCTGCAATAAGGCATCAATCAAAGTACAAGTCTTAGACATAGAGTCCTCACGCTACCGCCTGGGTTGGGGCAGTAGGTTAATTTGACGGTAGTAAGTTTGGGGCGCCAGTTTCTAATATGCCCATTCTAGCAGAGCCAACAACAGACTAATTAGCGAACAATTACAACAAACTCAGCCATGAGGAGCAATTTTCTTTGACATATTGGTCAAGTTCGAATTGCGTTCTTTTGATCGCTCAACCAACCATTTTGAAATTGACGATACCACCTGTGGTTTCAAGAATGATGTGCCGAGCAGAACGTGTCCGCAATCAGGAAGAATAACCACTGATTTGTTAGTCGAATGAATGTGCTTGTAGATTGTTTTGATTGAACCTGGAGAAACAATTCTGTCCTCTTCACCTTGCACAATTAACACCGAAATATGCTTTCCGAGTTTTTCGGCAAATTTTGGTGTGGTGCTGATGAATTGACCTGTTTGAAGTACTTCTTTGCTGGTCAATTCGGTGCGTGAGAGTGGGTCTGAAACCATTTCATTGGTGACCCGATTGTCGTCTGATGAATAACGTGTGATGTATCGTGTCACATCCATCAATTTGTTTAAGTGTGTAATTCCTTTGACGAAATCACGTACCACCATTGCCGGATTAAACACGCAAGGTCTGGTGCCTGGGCTGACCAGAACCAGTCCGTCAAGGAGGTCAGGATTGATGCCACCCGCTCTTACAGCAACGGCACCACCAGAGCTTTCGCCGATGCAAAATACAGGGAGAGTCGGATATTTGACTTTTAAATGAGTGAGTAAAACAACTAAGTCTTGAGTGGTGCGTCTAAAATTGACATTTTCACCTTCTCTGAATCCTTCTGAGTGATACCACCGGCCGTGCCCACGCATATCGACAGAAACAACTTTAAATCCGAGCGTCGAGAGATGATTGGCAAATAGTTCAAAGCTGCCACTGTGCTGCGTCGTGCCATGTACAAGTACCACGATCCCGCGAGCCGGCATGAGCGGATTGAGCCACTCTCTGACAGGTAGTGTGAGAGTTTCGAATTCAGGTCCGATTTTTCCGAATGATGGTGCAAAAAGATTGTTGATGCGGGTCAATTTTTGACGCGGCGCTGGTCTCACGAACAGAGAAGGTTGCCCAATTACAGGTCCTTGTTTCTCAGTTTCGTCAGCTGAATCGTTTTGAGACGGTGAGACTGATTCAAGCAATTGCCATGGCGGTGCGTCAGAATTGTCGTAATCTGTTTCATCTGAAAAAGGCATTTTGCCAAGAATTTTTAGCTTCGCAATTGGTGTTTCAGTATCAACCGGATGCATTCGCAAAACTGCCGCTGCCAGTCTTACACTCTCGCCGTGAATTTTTTCTCGATCTTTTGAACTCGGTATATATTCGAGTTTGCCATC
>JACMKL010000265.1 GCA_014380105.1 Candidatus Melainabacteria bacterium | reverse complement strand
GTTTTTTGCTTATAGAGGTGGCCGTATTCTTTTTACGGGTCTGCAATCTCGCAATAATTACAGGGCGCAAAAGCACAGCGAACATGCCACCTTAAGCGATACTCTTCTGACTGTCACGAAAAACTATCACAATCTAGTTCTTTCAGAAGTGCTCCTGGATATAAGAATTGATGCAGTAAAAACTTCCGAAGAACAATTACGTCGCAATCAGGATCGCAAGGCTTCTGGATTGGCCACCAATTTAGATGTTCTGCAATCAAAAACCCAGCTTTCTAAAGATCGACAAGCTCTAGTCGATCAGCAAACCAATCGTCGAAATGCGTCCCTGGATCTTTCTGAATCCCTCAACCTGCCGTTTACTGAAGATCTTTCTCCGGTTGATTTGCGCGTTCAAAAAATCCGACTGATTGATTCTAAAATGGACATCAATCATTTATTGGGAATTGCCATCGATTCACGTCCGGAATTAAAGCAGTATGAAGAACTCCGATTAGCCGCCAAGAAAGCAATAATGATTTCGTTGGCTAAACTGCAGCCGACGGTGCTACTCGGTGGACAAGCTTATGGCATTGGACCGCCCGGCAATGTGCAAGCACTTGGGACATTCTTCGTCAACATTAACTGGCGTCTGACCGGAATGGGTGTGGTGGATTCGATGGACACGGTGCGAGCAAAGTGGGAGGCACGCCAAGCCCAGATACAAGCTCAGAAGGAGCTGCAGACCGTCTGCAAGCAAGTACGCACCGCATACATTCAGATATTAGATCGTGAGAAAAATATCGAAGAATCAACTTCGGAAGTTAACTCCGCTTTAGAAGAGCTCCGTTTGGCCGAACTCAGAAAAGCAAGTGGACTGGGGCTTAACCTGGACATCATCACTGCGCAAAGAGACTACACCGAAGCAAGAGTAAACAAAGCCCAAGCAATCATCAATTTCAACATTGCTCAAGCGCAGCTTTTGCATGACATTGGAATGATCTCGACAGAAGCCGTCACTTCCGGGCGCCTGTTGAGCAAGGCCAGATAGCAATATAGCCTGCCTCAAATAGCCAGGCGTCTACGCAAGTTTTCCGCATTAAAGTAATGGCGATACTTATAGTAGCGGAGCAAATAGTCCTCAGCGAATGTTTCAGCCAGATTGGCGAGCTCTACCTTACCAACGTTTCTATAGAAGGATGCGATCTCGAACAATACTCTGCCTGCATCCTTACACAATTTCATTCGACTTTCATCGCTATTCACGGCAACTACCTCATTCTTGACATAGTCAAATGTATCGCTAACGAAATAATATTGCCCACAATCTAAATTACTTTGATTAAGCTCAACCGGCAGATAGCGAAATTCTGGCGGGGAGTGAAACAGCTAGAAATCAGCGTTTCAACGATAATCTTGGCTCGGTCAATCTGAGCGCCGTGTCCGAAACTTGACAGCTAGTGCCGAATAATGGGAATCCTCCCATCGTCGTGCCACAAAATTGCAATCTCCCGAAATTAACTTAGAGTAGCGCAAAGACATTCAAATCGATTTCAAGCAAGAGCCGGAAACGGTAAACGTTTGAGACGGCTAGGCTGTGGCTTTGTTCCGGTTTTGTCAACTCGAATCCGCCTTGTTCGCCCCACTGCACGCCAATCTTGATCGGTTTCAAAATAGTGTTTCAGGAGATAGAGAAGTTATGAACGACAGTATGCCAATGGGTGGTGATGGTGGCGCAATTGCCGCACCTGCAACCACCTTTGCCCCAATTGCACCTTCGTTTGAGTCAACCACGTTTGCGGCTCCCACTTACACCGGCGACGCCAGCGTCTCAACTGTAAGCTTCGCGCCCATAGCAGGCTATGACTCCGCACCTGCGGCAACTGCTGCCGTAGTGCGCGACACACCACAAGTGGTGGCACCAGAAAGTCCTAGAGTGACAGCTGATGTTCCAAGTGCTTTCAAATCAACAGAATCTGCGAAGTATCAGGTCAGCGAACAAATGAAGCCTGTAGCCCCAGAGCGCGCCAAAATCGCTGAAGGCGAATCGCCAAAGATCAATGTTTCACCCAAAGATGACACCAAGCCAGCCGATATCACAATCGGAAAAGACGGCTCAATTAATATTGCCAAAGGGCTAACCGACGGCGACAAACCACTCAGCCAATATAATGTGCAAGTCGAAGCTGGCGCCGATCCAAAAGTAACAGAGAAAGTTCTCGACGATTTAGGTTCTATGATCCATGAAAAATGCCCTGCTTGTTCGCCCCGCATCGAGTCGTCCAAAGACGAGAGTGGAAGTGACATCGTATCCGGAGACTATAGAGATAAATTCCGCGAGCGCTATCGCCCAGCGGACAAAGAAGAAAATTCAGATTTACCGGATGATCCGAAATTACCGGACGGTGGTGGCGGCGGTGGTGGCGGCTGCGATGGTGGCGGCGGCGGTGGCGGCCGCGGTGATGATCTAAAGCCAGACGAACTCAATCCAGAGACTGATGATAAATCGAAGCCGGACGGTGGACGCGGAGACTCAGGTTACCGTGAGCGCGGCTTACAATCTCTCAAAGATATGTCGAACGCGATGGGCGACATGAATGCCAATCAATACGGCCAGTGGATGATGAGTTCGATGTTGCCTGCAGAACTTTTAGAAGAACTCGGCGATCCACCTTGGACCGGCGACAAATTGAAAAAGCTTCAGGACTACCTGAAAAACCACGGCAAAGACATCAAGAAAAACATGGGCGACAAAGCTGCTGCTCTAGAGAAACAGGGCGACACTGAAGGCGCCAAGGCGATCACAGACTTCTCGACCAACCTTGAGAAAAATCTCGCTGACCCTGCCAAGCTCGAACAATTCACAAAAAGCTTCGCCAATTTTGCTGAACTTTCTCACCGTGGGGAAGCCTCAACATCCGATGTCCACGCCATGTTCGGCAATGATGCAAATCTCGAACGCGCAATCCGCAACTCACAAATTGTCGAAACTGCCAAGAAATATGACACCAGCAAAGAAGGGCAACCGGACCTTGAAAAGGTCAAGAAAGATAGAGGAGACCAATTGATTGCAGAATTGCAAATTGCTCCAAAGAAAGCCGTCACCACGATTGCTGATGGCGAAAAGAAGAAAGATCCTGTCATCAGTTTTCTCGACCTGGTCAACAAAAAATAGAAAATGAGCACCCCAAGAACCCCGGCCAAACCCTATGAAGCGGGTGGCGAAGAAAAATCAGAAAAGTATGTTCCGCCGGAAAATCTAAGACCGGAATGGAATGTCGCCCTCTACACCAAGCCGTCGGAATCACCGGCGGCGGTGCAAGAGAGGCCGGAGGTTCGCGGTGCCGGAAGTGAAATGGTCGACAAAACGGTCGAACTGAAGAAACGTGACGGCTCCACTGTACATCTTGAAGGTGGTCTGGTCACCAAAATTTCAAAAGGTGAAAACAGCCAGGAGATTGAGTATCAGAGAGGCGTTGACAATAATGTCAAATTGGACGCTAATGGCTCGCCACTGATTGCCAAAATCAAAAGCAATATTAATGGCATGGAATCCACAATCGATTTAACTGCCGGCACCGCTGACGGAGGCATGTTGAATCTTGCCAACCGTATGCGTGTCATACAAAGCGGCGAAAAAATCGGCGAAGTTATGATTGCCTCTCAAGACGGCAAACATGTTTCGACAATGCATTCTGACTTCACAAATACCACACACGAAGTTGTAAGCGTAGGAGGCAAAGATACACCACGTCTGATTAATGTCATCAAAGCAGATGGCTCGACCATTGAATATACCTACAACGACAATACTAAACCGACACGCCCAACCCAAATAACAGAACGCTACAATTCCGCGATGGGCGGCATGATTACACAAGTCTCCGACCGTGTCGGCGACAGTGAAAAATTCGTCACTCACACAGCCGGAAGTGACAAAGTCACCTGGCGACAAAATCTGAAAATTGAAGATAACGGCAGACTGGCATACCAAGAAATTGTCACCAATTTCATGGAAGGTCCGCGCGAATATTCGAACACAGACCTCACCGGCGCTCGCGAAGAATTCATCAAAGTAGCAGCCAGCCACGGTGTTTTTAAAGGCAATGAAAACACCATCGAATCTTGGATGAACAAATTCGAAAATCGTCAAAAACGCTTTGAAGACAAGGGATGGAAGTGCGCCTCTCACGATGACATCGCAGAGAGCTATCGCAATTTATCTCGCATCTTTACGGACGAACCGAGAGGAAACGCCAAGCGCGTGACAGCAGGGGAGCGCAGATTGGCAGTCGAAACCGAACTCATGGAACTCGGTGATCCGGTTAAATACATTAACCAGGGAC
>JACMKL010000264.1 GCA_014380105.1 Candidatus Melainabacteria bacterium | reverse complement strand
CTTTGAGAGACGCTCTTCGAGCTGATCTGATTTGCTCGTGCGGATTTCCAGGCGGTGCATATGCAGACTTGCAATTAAATTGCGGGGCGTTCCGATATCGATAATTCGTCCCTGGTTGATCAGCGCCACCCGGTTGCACCGCTCGGCCTCATCTAGATATGGTGTGGCTACTGCAGTCGTGACGCCTTCGGCAGAAACATCTGCCAGTACATCCCAGAATTCGCGCCGCGAGACAGGATCTACACCTGTAGTCGGTTCGTCGAGAAGCAGAATTTCGGGGGCAGATACGAGCGCGCAGCAAAGAAAAAGTTTTTGCTTCATGCCGCCAGAAAGCTGCCCAGCTAAGCGCGACTTGAATTTCCAGATGTCCATCAATTTAAGATACTTCTCACTGCGCTCTTTGAAGTCGCCTTCAGAAACTTCGCGAACGCCAGCGCTGTACGCCAGATTTTCCTCAATACTTAAGTCTAGATGCAAAGAAAACTGCTGTGTCAAATAACCAATTTTTTTTCGCGCCAGTCTTGGTGTTTGATCAAAAATTTTGACATCGCCGGAAGTGGCATTCATAACACCACCCATCACGTGAAATGTGCTGGTCTTGCCTGCACCATCTGGACCAATTAAGCCGAAAATCTCGCCCTTCTTAACATCAAAGGAAATCGATTTTACGGCTTCGAGTTTGCCATACGTTTTTGATAAATCTTTGACACTAATTACGACGCGCTCCCCTGAAGAAGTATTTTCAACTTCTTTCATTTGAGGTGGCGCTGCAGAAGGACTCAAATTCGTTGCTCTCCGGATTTGGCTGTTTCAGAATTTTTTGAGCCTGGTTTAGCGAACTTTTTTTCTGCTGATTTCACATCACGAGCAGCCTTCTTTGCCGCAGATTTGCTGGTCAGATCGGCATTGTCGTGACTATGGTTGATGTCATAATCGTCTGGTACCAGGCGTCTATTGTCCAATCCATTGGAGCGCTTTTCGCTATTTTTTGGATCGCTTGCATCGTATTCGATTCCGCTCGGCATGCCGCTACTTCGGTCGGTCAAGTTTTCGCGGGCATTCGGAACGGCGTAACTATGCTTTTGGTTAGTTGTCGTCGTCCTGGTTTCTGTTTTCGAATTACCATTTTCATCAATGCTTTGGGTGGTGCGACTCTCGTTGGTCCGCTCTCCATTATTTACCTGACCAAAATCTTCTTTCTTCTTTCCAGATTCTTGACCGACATCTATATCTGCGTCAGCAGGCATGCCAGGTTTTGCGTAATTGTCTGGATTGTCGATTTGTATTTTTAGGCCGAACACTTGTTTGACCCGGTCGTCACGAAAATAGATATTTTCAGGAGTGAAACTGGCTTGCGGGTCGATTTGTATAATTTTTCCTTTCACCGCCGTTTTAGGCGCTGAATCATAGAAGACATCGACATTTTGATTGATGCGAATTTTGCCTATCTGGCTGTCCGGAACATATGCACGCATGAAAACAGTATTTAGATCAAGGAGTGAAATAACTGTTTGGCCAGCTGCTACCACTGCACCAGGTTCTACTGTCCTGGCCGTGACAATCCCATCGATCGGACTGAGGATATTCAAGTAAGAAATGTTAGCCTCAATTTCATCAATCGATGCGCGCGCATTTTTCACTTCCAATTTAGCTCGCTCAAGCGCTGCCGCTTGTTGCGTGACAGATCTGGCATTCGCTTTTTCTTGACTTACTCTGATTGGCGGATTTAGTGAATTACTTTTAGCCTGCTGCAGGTTTGCTTCGGCAGCTGATACTTGCTTTGATGCCGCAATGACAGCTTCATGGCGAGCAGCTACTGTTGCTACCGAACTTTCATATGTGGCATGGGCCTGGTCATCTTCATCCTGCGTTACTGCACCTTTTGCGACCAGTTCGTCGTAGCGCTTAATCCGAATTTGCGCCAAATTTAAATCGGCTTTGGCTTGCACTTCCTGTGCAATTGCCTGTTGATAATTGGCCTTTTGAGTTGCTACGTTAGCTGCCGATTCATTTATTCGACCAGCCGCGTCTTGCTTTGACTGTTGGACATTGAGTGCTGATTGTGTGACCTGTTCTTTTGCAACTTCGAATTGAGCTTCCGCTTCATGCACTTGTTCCAGTGCTTGAGCGTATTTTGCTTGAGCACCACGTAATTGAGCTTGTATATCTTCATCTGAAAGCCTCAGGAGGAGCTTTCCGCGTTGTACTTGTTCCCCTTCGCGATTTGCAATCATCTGAACGCGTCCGGGAATTTTTGCACCGACATTTGTCTCGTAACCTTCGATTCTGCCACTGACGCGTACAAAACCTGGTCGTGTATCGTCCTGATTACGTATCATCGAAAACGCAATAGTTCCGACTACCATAATGATCAATACAACTATGAGTGGTCGTTTTAATTTGGAGATTTTGCTCGTCTGCTCGTCCCCAGCGCTATCTTGTTCGCCTTTGACTGACGATCCTTGTTTTTCACCATTTTGAACTGGCTGGTTTTGCTTTTGTTCGGAGTCTGAGGTCTGAGATGACATATAGATGACTTCTTTATGGTGTGAATTGTTTAGCACTGTGATTTGCTCAAAACTCTAACATACCGAGCGGTATGATACACTCATTTTGTTATGAAAAAAGCAAACAGATCCCCCAAGAACAAAGCCTTGACCAAAAGACAACTGCCGAAGTTCTTTACGAAAGAAGCTGAGCAGAAGTTGTCTGAGACATCTCTCAAAAAGCGCAATCAAATTATTGAAGCCGCGATCGAATGTTTCGTTGACCTAGGCTATGAAGGTACCAGCATGAAAGCTGTAGCTGAACGCGCAGGCGTAATCAAGCAAACGATCTATAGTCACTTCGAAAACAAAGAACAGCTCTTTAAGAGTGTCATTCAATCTGTCACTGTTGATATATTGCGTGATGAGTTAAATGCTCCACTGGCTGCGGGGATTTCTACTCAGGATAAGCTTCTCCTGATTATGGAGACAATCTTGAAACGTCATGAAGACCCAAAATATTCCAAGTTTTTCAGGACGATAATGGGTGAAACTGGACGTTTCCCTGATCTTGCCAAAATATTCACCGAAGCAACAATCAAGCCTGGTACTGAATTAGTGTCGACAATTTTTGCTGACAAGAATGAATTTAGAATCCCCGACCCGGAAGCTTTCGCGCGAGTTTTCATGGGCACAATTATCAACTATTGTATGCAACAACATGTCTTGCGCAACGCGGAATTTTTTCCATTTGATAAAGCACGGATTATTGCGGAATTGATGCGACTGGTTGAGATGCATCAATTGAAACAATAAATTTATTGACCCTGAATGGCAAGCTCTGTCTCGTTCGGTCTTTCTTTCTGCGTATATATGACACGTTAATGTGGCCGACAAATTTTTATCGTGTAATGTGACACGGTCGAGAGCTGAAATATCACGTATAAAGAAGAAATGCATAGTGGTTTTTACTAGATCTGCTGGGGAAAGCCATTCTTAGGGCTTGCCAAGTCGAGCGTTTAGGCTTATGTTATCGGAAATAAGTGTCATAAAAGTGTCCTTCAGGAGACGCGCTATGTTCCAAGACAAAACTCTGAAATGTCGAGATTGCTCGGCTGATTTCACATTCACCTCAGGTGAACAAGAGTTTTTCGCGTCAAAGCGTCTGTCCAACGAACCGAAAAAGTGCCAAACTTGCAGACTGGCAGTCAGAATGTTGAAAGCCGGAAAAGACACTCAAACAATGAGCAGAGTTAATTGCGCAGATTGCGGAGCGATGACAGTGGTGCCATTTGTGCCGACAGGGGTTGCACCAGTACATTGCAATCAGTGCATGAGAAGCGAGAAAAATGAGCACAAGCTGAAGAAAGGTGGCATCTACAGT
>JACMKL010000263.1 GCA_014380105.1 Candidatus Melainabacteria bacterium | reverse complement strand
TTCGTCTGCCCCGATTTTTCCTTCCGGAATTTCAGTTGTTAAGGGTTTTGTGGGGCGGTCGCTGCCGGTCGATTTCTTCCGCGAAGTTCCAATAGCAAGAGCTGGTGGCGCTATAGTCAAACCAACCAGTATGCAAATGAGAATTTTTTTGTAACTACGCACGTCTATAAAAACGAAAGAATTAGGCTTCCCCAGTGACGCAAGCTAACATGTTAGCAGGTACATATTAGTAGGTCTGACGGCATACTAAGCTGTTGAATATGCGATTGTGACCATTCTTCCTGCAATCTGACTCGCGTGCCAATATGGTTTCTGCCGCTTACATACATATTCCATTCTGTAGTCACAAATGTGATTTTTGTGATTTCGCAGCTTTTGCTGGTGTTGATCATCTAACCGATGACTATGAGCAAGTCGTTTTGCGTGAAATAGATGATCGCATTGATTTGATGATTAAAGATGGACGCAATTTTGATGATGTCGCGCTCGACTCAGTTTTCTTTGGTGGCGGCACACCAGGTTTGGTGTCACCGAAAGTTTTGCAATCAATGTTGGAGAAATTGTCCTCACGCGTGAGGTTCGCCCCTGACTGCGAAATTACAATCGAAACTACTCCCCACGCCATCACCCAGGAAAAAATGGATGCCTGGAAGGAGATGGGAATTAATCGCATCTCCTGTGGCGTTGAATCGTTTTTAGATGAAGAATTGAAGGCGATGGGGCGCGACCACAGGAGCCATGAAGCATATGAAGGTCTCGCTATCGCCTGTGGTTCGGGAGTTGCTTCGGTTGGTTTGGATCTTATGTACGGCTTACCCACACAGACTTTGGCGAGTTTTGAAAAGAGTTTAGCTTGTGCTACAGGTCTGACCGAACAATATTCAAATCTTTTGCACTTATCTGCTTATGGTCTTCATCTGGCGGAAAATTCGCCGCTTTATTCGCGTTTCCCAAAAGGTGCCGCTGCCTATCCGCCAGAGAATTTATTCGTAGAGATGTTTGAACTGCTCGTGGAAAGTTTTGAAGGCGCTGGATTCAAGCACTATGAAGTTTCAAACTTTGCCAAACCTGGATTTCAATCCAAGCATAATATGGCTTATTGGCAGAACAAAGAGTACCTGGCATTCGGTGTCAGTGCACACAGATATGTAGGCGGTGTCCGCAGCTCCAATTGGCGCAGCTTGAAGCGCTATATGCGAGACTGGATGGCGGATGAAACCAGCGAGATTGTTGATCAGACAACAAGAATGAAAGAGGCAATTATGCTTGGTCTGCGACTGCGCAGTGGAATCGACACAGCCGCTTTCAATAAAGAACATGGCTTTGACATTGTTCAACGTTACGAAAAGGAAATCGAAAAATTTGCCGATTCTGGATACATTGAGCTGGTCGACGGTCGCCTGGCTTTAACTCGAAAGGGTGTGCCAGTAAGTAATAGCATCATCTCAGAATTCTTTTAAAACGCTTTCCGGTCGACAATTTTGCGTCAATTTCGGAAATAACTTCGCGAACCCCGTTTAGCCCAGCTTATTAGTGAAGAGATTAATGGCATATATATAGGGGTATGGAGTTCTCGGCTTGTGAATTATGACTTTTACTAGGAGCGCAAAAAGCGCGTTGAAGAGCTGTCCAGAGTGCTTTAATGAGTTTGAAGACTTAGTGGACGTCTGTCCTACGGATTCTTCCAGACTTCAGACTGTGTCGAAAGATCCTCTAGTCGGCACAGAGCTGGACGGTCGTTATTTGATTGAAGCAGTTATCGGACGCGGCGGCATGGGCGTCGTCTATCGCGCCCGCCAGCAAAATATGGACAAAGAGATGGCGATTAAGATGCTTTATTCGCATAAAGTGTCAGAGCCCGAAGCCATCAAGCGTTTTCACAGAGAAGCGAAAACAGTCACACAGGTTCGCCACCATCACATTATTAATCTCTACGACTTCGGCATGTATCAGGGTCAGCCGTACCTGGTCATGGATTATTTGGAAGGTAAAAGTTTAAAAGACGTCCTCAAAGACGAAGGCGCGATGTCTTTCGAGCGCGCAGGAAAAGTCTTCGAGCAAATTCTAGAAGCGTTGCATTCTGCACATGAATCGGGTGTTGTACACCGCGATCTCAAGCCAGAAAATATCATGCTCAGTCGCCAAAACAATCAAGAAGATTGGGTCACTATTGTCGATTTCGGTCTTTCGAAAATAATCGAGGCCAGTGATGGCGGCATGGACCATCTCAATATCACCAAAGTGGGGGATGTTTGTGGAAGTCCGCCATACATGTGCCCTGAGCAGTGTCTCTCCTCGACTGTGGTCGATCCTAGAAGCGACCTCTATTCGCTTGGTGTAGTGATTTACGAATCGCTTTCGCTTAAATTGCCTTTCAACGCTAAGTCGGCAATTGAGATGCTCGACTGTCATTTGTATGCAACGCCGATTCCATTCAATTTTTCAATTCCAGAAATGAAGGTTTGTTCAGAGATGACTCGCGTGCTCAATACTGCACTCGAGAAGGATCCTGAGAAACGCTATCAGACAGCCACTGAATTTCTCGAAGGCTTTTCAGAAGCGGTAAGGCGTGATGGTGTGAAACATCGGGCTATGAAACACCGCGAGGAAGTGCGCGAATTTCACGGCTTGATGGAAGAAGCAAAAGCAATTCGTGATAGCGAAAATACGAAGCGCACATCTGATGATATCGAGCGCCTCGCGACTGATACGTTGATGGCTGCAGAAGCTGGCGTGGCACTCGCTATTGAAAATGCAGATAACGCTCAGAATGGCGACAATGGTGCGGAACTACTGGAAGATGAATGCCCCTATTGTGGTGCTGGCATCACTGCTAGTTTAAGATTTTGTGCTAATTGTCAGCGTCAAATTCTCGGCACTGAATCAAAAGGTTTAAGTCAATCCAGAACGCGTCCAGGTGCTGCCAGACCGTTGCATAAGACGACTGAGCATAGTGTGGCATTCTCGGCCCGTGCAAAAGCGCAGATGGGCAACAACATACCTGTATTGCAGATTGCACAACGCGCGTTGAGCGTTGCATTGATAGTCGCTTTAGTTTTTGGCTTTTATACACTCAGTACAAATGCAGACGTTATGAAGTCGCTCAACCGCATGGTTGGCTCAGTTCAAGCAAAGACTGAATAGCACTGACTAATTTCCGGCTTTGTGGCTGG
>JACMKL010000262.1 GCA_014380105.1 Candidatus Melainabacteria bacterium | reverse complement strand
ATTGAAATTTGATTGATTTTAGACCAATAATTTTTCTAAATCAGCTGCGAAAGTTGGATAAGAAATTTTGGGTGACTCAGTTTCTTCTAACTGAAGTTCTGACTCGCACACTGCATTTGCCACCATGCCCACCATTGAAAGTCGGTGATCATCTCCTGTAAGCCAGGATCTTCCACCTTTAAGTTTTTTGCAGCCGCGCACCGAAAAGCCGTCAGGAAGCAAGTCTATATCTGCCCCGGCATTTTTCAAATTGGTGACAATCAAATCCAGGCGGTCGCTTTCTTTGTGTCTCAATTCTTCAGCTCCGGTAACAATTAATTCTCCTTTCGAGAAAGCACCTGCAAGAGCTAGAATTGGAATTTCGTCAATGCCGCGTGCAATCTCCTCACCAGATATGGTGGCAGATGAAAGTGCGCCATTATATTTGACTCGAATGTCTGCAACCGGCTCTCCAGCGAAAGCATCAACGTCCACAACTTTTATATCAGCTCCCATTCTTGCTAATACATCTAAAATCAATGTTCGTCCAGGATTGATGCCGACATTTTTTAAAGTGACGTCCGAGCCAGGAATAATTGCGGCAGCCACCAGGAAAAATGCCGCAGAAGATATATCTGCCGGCACGACAATATTCTTTGACTGAATTGACAGGTCTAGTTTCTGAACACTGGTCGAAAGGGCATTTTCTGCTTCAAAGGGAATCCCCAAATATTTGAACATTCGGCGCGTATGGTCGCGTGCCGGGAAAGGCAAAGTGACAGTTGTTTTTCCGTCTGCTTGTAAGCCTGCCAGAAGGATGGCGGTTTCTACTTGAGCTGAAGCAACACCAAGGTCAAAATTCTTGGCTTCTAATTGTTTCCCCTCAATGCTAAATGGCGCCAAACCGGGACTTGTGAGATAGGTGATTTTGGCTCCCATCTCGCTGAGAGGTGTGAGAACCCTTTTCATTGGGCGTTTGCGCAATGAAGCGTCGCCGTCGAAGGAGAATTTTCCAAGCCGACCGGCGACCAGACCAGACATGAGACGAATGGTTGTGCCACTGTTGCCCGCATCGAGCATTTTGTCAGTTGATTTAAGCCCGGATAAGCCGCTCGATTTGACGATAGCTTTGACCTGTCCGGCTTCCTGGGACATTTCGATATCCACTCCGAGCGCCCGCAAGCAATTTGCGGTGCTGACGCAATCATGAGCAGGTGACAAACCTTCAATTTTTGAAACGCCTTCAGTCAAGCATGCGAAAATCAAGGCTCTGTGCGTGATTGACTTGTCTCCGGGAACAACGATTTTGCCTTGTAATGCTTTCTTCAAAGCAACCCCCTTTCCCGCAGTGTCGTAAGCCGGTATTGTAAGATGGTTTGGCTCAGAGACTGATTGGAAACAAGACTATGTTGCGGTTTTTAACCTCAGGCGAATCACACGGACCGGCTTTGACGGCGATAATCGACGGCATGCCCGCTGGGTTGCCGGTTGACGTCGAAATAATCAATAGCGAACTGGCTAGACGCCAACAGGGCTATGGTCGTGGCAATCGGCAAAAAATCGAAACTGATAAAGTTCTGATTCAGGGCGGCGTTCGTCATGGTGTCACCACCGGTGCACCAATCACTCTCACTGTGATCAATCGAGATTTTGCCAACTGGCTCCACGTTATGTCTGTTGAGCCAACTGATCTTTCGACGCCTGAAGCAAAAGAGCAGGTCGCTAAAAAGGCAATCGAACGTTTTCGCCCAGGGCACGCCGATTTAGCCGGTACACTGAAATATGGCCATTCGGATATTCGTGACGTATTAGAGCGGTCCAGTGCACGAGAAACAGCCGCTCGCGTCGCTGTGGGGGCTCTCTGCCAGCAATTACTTTCATCAGTCGGCGTGCAATCTGTAAACCATGTTGTCCAGGTTGCATCCATCAAATGTGCACCATTGCCAGCCGATATTACGCTTTCTGAAGTCGAGAAAAGAGCGCTCGCCAGCGAACTTTCGACCGCCGATCCGGCAGTCGATGAGACTATGAAAAAGGCTATCAAAACGGCTTGGCAGGAAGGCGACAGTCTCGGTGGTGTTGTAGAAGTGTTAGTTGAAGGTCTGCCTGTGGGTTTAGGCAGCTACACACAGTGGGATAGAAAAATAGATGGTCGTATCGCGCAGGCGGTTATGGGAATTCAAGCTTTCAAGGCTGTAGAAATCGGAGACGGCGTGACGTCGGCAACTTTGCCCGGCTCGCAAGTTCACGACCCGCTCTATCAGTCTGATAAAGGTTCGAAACTTCCTTTCAAGCGCTCAACAAATCATGCCGGTGGCATCGAAGGCGGCATGACCAACGGTTCTCGCCTGGTCGTCAAAGGATATATGAAACCGCTGCCGACCATGAGAAAAGGTCTTGACTCGCTGTCATTCCCTGAGTTTGAACCAGCTCGCGCCCACTATGAGCGCTCTGATGTCTGTGCGATTGGGGCGGCGTCTGTCGTCATGAAAGCAATGATCAATTTTG
This sequence comes from Candidatus Melainabacteria bacterium, assembly GCA_014380105.1. Classification (GTDB taxonomy): domain Bacteria; phylum Cyanobacteriota; class Vampirovibrionia; order Obscuribacterales; family Obscuribacteraceae; genus QKMZ01. Next base: position 2,249 of record JACMKL010000262.1, on the reverse strand, counting down.
TACTGGCAGATGCACTTCTCGAGAAGTTTTCCGCCGATTCCATCAAGGCTCTAAAAGAGAGCGTTGATGCTTATAATTCGCGAGTGCAAAATTTTGCATCCACGAATGCTGATTCGGCATCACATGCTGGTAATGTGGTCATAGAAGAGGGACCTGAATTGATAGGGGAGTACTAATCATGGCAGTGTCACGACACAAAACGCGCCACCGCGGTCCCGTCATCACAATGTTGTGGAATACGGCATTGGAAGTGAAAACGAGAGTTGCCGTCGGCTCTGGTGCTCGCACAAAACTTTCAGGCATCCTGGCGCAGATAAGCGCAGGGAAAAAAGTGTTGGTGCTTTGCCAACCGACCACCGCTGTGCAATGGCTTCGTGAAATTTTGGCCGCTATTCCATCAGACGATTATCATGTCTCAACCCTTGAAGTTCCGGACGGTGAGACCTGCAAATCGACCGAATGGTTGGTGCGCATTTGGGAGCATTTACAAGAACGTCACTTTGACAGGCGCGACACAATCGTTGCGCTCGGTGGTGGCTCTGTGACAGACTTAGCCGGTTTTGCCGCCTCAACTTATATGCGCGGAATGAATTTAGTCATAATTCCAACTTCGTTGCTTGCACAAGTCGATGCTGCAATCGGTGGAAAAACTGGTATTAATTTGCCAGCCGGCAAAAACCTCGCTGGAACATTCTTTTTCCCGAGAGCTGTTCTTGCAGATCCTGAATTGTTGTCGTCATTGCCGAAAAAACAGTTTGTCTCTGGAATGGCAGAAATCATCAAATACGCTCTGATTGAAGAGACTGTCGCGAAGCACACAGACTACGAAGTCGGACAGAAGAAGCTGTTCGACGTACTCAACACATTTGTGAATAGCGGCTTTGATTATGAAGATCCGGTTTGCGCGGGTTTGATTACAAGCTCAATTAAAATGAAATTGTTTGTCGTCGGCAAAGACCCTCACGAAGGCGGTCTGCGTCGAATGCTCAATTTCGGACACACGCTCGGTCATGCGCTCGAGAAAGTAGCAGACTATAGATTGACTCACGGAGAAGCCGTCGCCATCGGTATGGCTGCTGTGACGCGCTTGAGCGTCACTCTGAAAAAACTTCCCAAGGCTGAAGGTGAGAAGGTCATCAAATTGCTCGAGAACGCCGGATTGCCAACCGAGTTGCCACCTAATCTCGACAGACAAAAACTGATCGAGTCCATGGCTCACGACAAAAAACGCGAAGGCGCATCGATCAAACTTGTGCTTCCAGTTACGCGTCTCGGCATGGTCGACTACGAATTCTCCTTGCCGATTGAAGAAGTCGACAAGCTAATCTAAATGAAGAAGTCACAACCTCTGCAGCTTGCATTCCAGGGCGCGCCCGGGGCGTTTAGCCATAGGGCCGGTCAGGTATTTGTCGAAGAAAACGGTTTGTCTGAGCAGGCGAAATATGTCCCTTGCCGCTCTTTCGATGAAGTTTTCGCGTCTGTCCTGGCGGGGCGTTGCGCACTGGGAGTGGTGCCAGTCGAAAATACTTCCATTGGTTCGATAGTCGCCAATTATGACCTCTTACAAAGACACAACGTCGAGATGGTCGGTGAGGTGTTTATCCCTATTCATCATCATTTAATCGGTTTTGAAGGCACGCCAATCAAATCTCTGACTGCGGTTTTTTCACATCCTGCGGCTCTTGATCAATGCAAGGTATTTCTCAAAAGCTGCCCGGCACTCAAACCATCTGCCTATTGGGACACCAGCGGTGCCGCACTTCATGTCAGCTCTTCAACAAATAGAAAGAACGCCGCCATTGCCAGTGAATTTGCTGCAAAGGAAGCAAACCTCGCTATTTTGAAGAGAAACGTTGAAGATCATGAGGGCAATAGCACCAGATTCAGTATCATCACTGTCAATTCAAAAAGCAAAGAAACTTCAGTTCAGGTTGATGAACGAATTGCAGAGTTGATGGAAAAAACTGCCAGCAACTTTCCACTCAAAATGTCGTGTGTTGCTGAATTGCCGCACAAACCCGGCTCCCTTGCGCATCTTCTAAATGGATTGTCTGATCAAAAAGCCAATCTCACCAAAATTGAATCACGCCCAATTCCTGACACACCATTTCACTATCGCTTCTTTTTAGACTTTGAAGTTGACTCTGCGGAAACAGAAAAAAACGTAGTGGCCTCGCTTCAAGAAAGATCGGAATCAGTCAAGCTGCTTGGCCACTATCGTATTTGGAACAAAGCTATTTAGTTTTTGT
>JACMKL010000032.1 GCA_014380105.1 Candidatus Melainabacteria bacterium | reverse complement strand
TTCTGAATATGTCATTATCGAAGTAAGTGAAGACATAACCAAAAGCAGCGATATAACAGAAAGCGGTCTAGCAAGTTCTCTCATCTTTGGTAAGCAAAATAGGAAGAGACCGATTAACAGGACTAGAAGTGCGCCAAGAAGTGTAAAGGCACTGATGTATTGCAACAGCATCGCACCGCCGTAAACGTAGGTATTTCCAATAGGAGAATACGCAATCGTTTGTATAGCAGGTCCAAACACGAAAAGCGAAATGACCAATATCAGCTTGCGAGACCATGATTTTGGAAGCGCAATCTTTAGACTTGGCGATGGGATTTTGGTAAGAAATTCCAAACTCATAATTCCAGTTTCTCACAGGAACTGTGATCGCGGAGTCTGAGCCCGACTAATTACAGTCCAACGGTTCCCCAACGAAAAAGCCGGCAGTCACGCCGGCTCAACCGAGTGGATGTCGCCATCCTCGGGCTGTTTCGCTAATTTTTGCTGTTTAGACCTGTGTAACGCACTTGATCTCAGGCATTTCTTCCTTGATCGCGCGCTCGATGCCCATTTTGAGGGTCATCGTGGAACTTGGGCACATGCCGCATGCTCCGACCAGGTGAACGAAGACTTCGTTGTCTTTTACATCCACTAATTCGACGTTTCCGCCGTCCATCATTAGCATTGGACGGATTTTGTCGAGGATGGTTTCTACTTGATCCCGCATGTTCAAACCTCAAATGTGTACTTAACCTGGCAGTTTCCCGCCGTTTCCCACCTTACTAGCTTATCAAAATGCGCTCGCTAGGGCTGGTAGCCAAGTAATACGTTAACGCGGGAATTGCTTAAAACCGCTGTAAATCAACAAAAATAAAGATTTGTCAGAGCATTGCTTTAAACACCATAAAGTAAATGCCCTTTGCAAACAGTCCGTACTATTCTCTAAACAGCGCACTAGCTGTGCTTTCGTTCCGGCTTAGGGATTCGCCGCCACCACGTGACATCCAGCTCTAACCCGCCCAGGATGACCGTTTACAGACCCTACCGACCTCAATGGGAGTGAAGACAAACATGGTAAGAGTAGCGATTAACGGTTTTGGACGCATCGGCCGCAACGCTTTGCGCGCATATCTCCAAAATCCGAACAAGGAATTTGAGATTGTTGCAATCAACGATCCTTTGCAAGATATGCCTACTTCGGCACACTTGCTCAAATATGACTCAATTTTGGGCGAATTGCCTTTTGATATTTCCTACACTGACCAAACTTTGGTAGTTAACGGAAAGTCCATCCAATTCTCCAAAGAAAAAGACCCATCTACTTGCCCATGGGCAGAGCACAAGATCGACATCGTTCTCGAGTGCAGTGGCGTGTTCACTAAAGCTGAAAAAGCTAAAGGTCACATAACCGCAGGCGCTAAGAAAGTATTGATCTCAGCTCCAGCAACCGATGAAGACATCACTGTTGTACTCGGCGTCAACGACAAGGATTACGATCCAGCCAAGCACAACATCATTTCAAACGCTAGCTGCACCACCAATTGCTTGGCTCCAGTAGCTAAAGTAATCGACGAAAAGTTTGGAATCGCATCAGGCTTGATGACCACAATTCACAGCTACACTCTCGACCAACGCTTGCTCGACACAGGTCACACTGACTTGAGAAGAGCCCGCGCTGCCACAGAATCAATGATTCCTTCATCGACCGGCGCTGCAAAAGCAATCGGTTTGGTATTGCCACAATTGAAGGGCAAACTGAATGGCTTCGCAATGCGCGTTCCAACTCCTAACGTCAGCGTTGTCGACCTGGTCGTTAACGTCAACAAGGATGTCACTAAAGAAGAAGTGAACCAAGCTCTTAAAGAAGCTGCTGGTAAGGGTCTCGCCAACATCATGGGCGTTTCCGATTTGCCACTCGTCTCGATTGACTACAAAGGCAACAAGCTCTCGTCCGTCGTTGACGCCGACCTCACCATGGTTGTCGAAAAGCGCATGGTCAAAGTATTGGCCTGGTACGACAATGAATGGGGCTACAGCAACCGCTTGATCGACCTTTGCACAATGGTCTCAAGCAAGCTCGCAGTCAAGGTCTAAGGACCACTAGGACCGCTCCGGAGTTCGGCGTTCGCGCTGGCTTCGGAGCGGTTATCTATTTACTAGGTTTGCAAATCCCTTTATTTACCCTTTTGTAGAAACTTGAGCGTTGGAGAGACGAAAATGAAACATAGCATCTCACAAGTTGGCGCCGAAACATTCAAAGGCAAGCGCGTGCTTGTTCGTGTTGATTTCAATGTCCCACAGCATGAAGACGGCTCAGTTGCTGATGATTCACGCATTCAAGGCAGTTTGCCGACCATCAAGTTTTTGCATGAAGCGGGCGCAAAAGTAGTTTTGATTTCGCATCTTGGACGTCCAAAAGGCGAGAAAAACGAGAAGTACAGCCTGCGTCCAATCGCAACACGCTTGTCTCAATTGCTCAGCGACAAAGTTGGCTGCATCGCTCATTTCGTTTCTGATTGCGTCGGTCCGGAAGCGGAAAAGGCAGTTGCCGCAATGAAAGATGGCGATGTTGTTCTGCTCGAGAACGTCCGTTTTTACGCGGAAGAAGAGAAGAATGACGAAGAGTTTTCGAAGAAACTCGCTAAATTGGCTGACCTATTTGTGAGTGATGCTTTTGGCGCTGTCCACCGTGCACATGCGTCTACAGCAGGCGTGACTAAATTCTTGAAACCATCTCTAGCTGGGCTTTTACTTGAACGCGAAATCAAAATGCTTTCACAAGCACTCGATCCAATCCGCCCGGTTGCAACCATAATTGGTGGCGCCAAAGTTTCGTCCAAAATTGGCGTGTTACAAAATCTACTCGGTCGCGTCGACATAATCGTGATTGGTGGAGCGATGGCGTTCACCTTTTTCAAAGCCCGCGGGCTCGAGGTCGGCAAGTCATTAGTTGAGGATGATAAGCTGGAATACTGCCGCGAACTCGAGAAAGAAGCAGAGAAGGAAGGCGTCAAACTGATTTTGCCGGTCGATGTAGTTGTTGCTCCGAAGTTTCCTACCGAAGGAGACGTACTTCCTGCCGAGCCGCACATCGTCTCGATCGATGCAATTCCTGCCGATCAAATGGGACTGGACATTGGACCTAAGACGATGGCATTGATTCACGAAGAATTGGGCAAGTGCAAAACGATTGTATTTAACGGACCCATGGGCGTATTTGAGCATGGCTATGAAGCCGGCACCTACAGACTTATTGATGAATTAGTGAAACTGACATCACAGGGCGTCACCACGATCGTGGGTGGCGGTGACTCGGTGAGTGCAGTGCGTGAACATGGCATTGCGGAAACTCAGTTTACTCACGTCAGCACCGGTGGTGGTGCGTCGCTGGAATTCTTGGAAGGCAAAGAACTGCCAGGAATTGCCTGTCTCGACGATGCCCCTAAAACGGCACCGATCCGCTAGGCAGTTGGTTTAATTCGCTAGATAGGAAGGATACGCTCAATGTCTTTCATTACCGGCAATCTGAAAACTTCAATTGTTGCGGCTCTGACAGTGTCTATCACTGTTGGAGTTGGCTTTAATTATGCAGACAAGCCTGCCTTGGCCCAACGCGGTGGCGCCGGTACCTTCACCGATTCGCAGGGGCGACCGGTTTCTAAAGACGAATACGATGGCGTCATGCTAATGAATGAAGCTACTCAATTGCTCAATCAGAATAAGAATGCCGAAGCAGTTTTTCGCCTAGAGCGCGCTGTGCAATTAGCTCCTAACGTAGCTGACGTACACTACAACTATGGAATTTCGCTGGCGAAAATGGGGCGCACTGAAGAAGCGCTTCAGCAGTATCAAGAAGCCACCAAAATCAATCCGCAAATGCCTTTTGCCTGGATGAATTTGGGTGCGAGCTATCAATTGTTAGGCAAGATCGAAGACGCTGTAGGTGCGTACACTGAGTTCGTAACACGTTTTCCGAGCAATCCGGAAACCGGAAAAATCCGGGCACTCGTCCAAGGTCTCAATAAAGAACTTGGTCGTCAAACCAGTTTGCCCGCTCAAACTTCGCAGTCAGCGCAACAACAACAACAAGCGCAATTCCAGCAGCAACAGCCGCAGCTCCAAGCACAACAGCCGCAACCTCAGTTTCAGCAGCAAACTCCACAATCGTCGGCGAGCCCGGGGCTTAGCGAATGGCAAGGAAGCTCATCTTCGTCTTCCTCTTCGTCGTCGGTGGAGTTTCCGCCGCAGCAACAACAGCAACAGCCACAGCTTCAGCAGCAACAGCCACAGTTTCAGCAGCAACAACCTCAATTTCAACAGCAACAACCTCAGTTTCAGCAGCAGCAGCCTCAATTTCAACAGACGCTGCAACCGCAGCAAGGTGCTGCTCAAACAACAAGCCGACCGCCTGTTGTCACAAGACCCAGTGCGCCAGTTCAATCTTCTGTGAAAAAGCCTGCACAGGTCGCATCTTCAGTGCCAACGCAAGGACAGGCACGTCCTGCCACCACTCCTGGTGCTGCAGCGTCACCCGCCAATTCAGCAGCCCCGAATTACCTGAATGAGATTGGTGGAGCAAAACTGGGTAAATGGGCCGCTGATCGCATGCCCTTAAGAGTTTGCATTCTGCCTGCGGCGAACGTCAAAGGCTATCAGCCGTCTTTCGATCAGCTACTTATTAAGAGCTTTCAGGACTGGGGCAACCAATCAGGTGGCAAGCTTTCATTCAAGGGCGTTAGCGATCCCAAGGCTGCCGATATCGTCTGTACCTGGACTGCTGATACCAGCAAATTTATGAATAGCGCAGAAGCCGGTGAAACCATCGTGTATGGTTCCTCCAAAGGCATTCACCACTGCACGATTCAGATTCTGACAGTCCCGCATCCGATGTCGCCCGGTTTGCCCATGTCAGAGCCCCGTCTTCGCTGGATTTGCTTGCATGAGATTGGACACAGCTTGGGTCTCGGCGGACACACCCGTAATCCTCAGGACATCATGTTTTTCTCAGCGCCGCTGGCTGAAATCTGGAAAGAGTTGACTCCTCGCGATATCAACACTATCCAAAGTCTTTATTCGGGGCGTTAGTTCCAAACTATTTCAAAATAACCTGTCCTCTCTGAGGTCCACAGGGCGGCTTATCTCGTAGAAACCCCATCTGTGGGCGTTTGCTCGATGGGAGATCTACGCACCCGGTGGGATTTCCCCCAATTGGCGTTTGCATCCCGGGCAACTAAAGTGAGGGCATGTAAAGCGCAAGCAGCCGCAAACGATTTTGACAAAGGTGGGAAACAACATGTTTAAGAATCAACTCGACGAAGAAAAACTCTGCCAAGTCCTCAAAGCCTATGTAGAAGAATGGGGTCCTGAAAATGTAATCGTCTCGGTGCCACGCCACTGGAGCGAATACAGCACAAGTTCACTCGGCCGCGTCCGACTCGAATTTGCAACACGTGACACCGTATCAATCCGCGTTGAATATGATTTCGTACGTTTGAACTATGACGTTCAACTTCAAGCCGCATAATTAGCTTACAAACACTAACGAATTAGCTAAAGACCGCCACCCACCGGCGGTCTTTTTTTTATGGGCGATGGACGAAAATATTCCATTCATCTTCGGAAATTTGCACTGCCCAGTATTTAAATCCGCGCTTTTCCCAAATGTCATAAAGCGGCTCCGGTTGCCACTTATGCTTCACCCCGACGACATCGCCCGGCTGCATAGAATTAGTGACGACGTTAATCGGCGGCATCGGATCATCCAAACGCTCATCACCTTCAAGCACGTCCGCCCAGCGTAGTTTCGTTTCGTCCACATTATGCATCCAGTCCGGCATCTCTTCTTCGATTATCGGTGGAGGCTGGCGCTCTGAGTCGATTTGTTCGTGAGGTACACCCGCCAGATCGTTCAATTTATTGACGAATTCTTGCTCGGAAATTTTTACCATTGATGCCAAACGCCGCAAACTTATACGCACAGGCATAACTTTGCGCATGAGCGGATTTCGTAAACGCGCGAAATCATGCGGATTGAGGCTGATAACGTATTCTAAAATGTCTGGGCAAAGCTTTAGTGCTTCGGAGAGTTTTGTATCCCCGTTCATAATTCTATGCGGCGCCGCCAACAAAAAGCGGAGTTAGAGCCGGTGGGCAAATAGACTGCAATTTGTGTGAGCTATCGATTTGCAATTGACGCATCGCGTCTTCAAATTCACAACCTGTTCGTCTGCAATAAAGGATTGCAGCCGAAGCCGTTTCCCATCTTACTTTGCCTTGTTCCATCAGAGAAACACAGCGCGCACTTTCTCGCATAAGGTGAGTAGAAACAATTCCTGCCTCAACCAATGCTTGGGTCATATCCGTCGAATTACTGCCGCGCATGCCGGTTGCTTTGCGTAGATCTTCGGCCGATACTGCTCCGGATTGGATAAGCAAAGTCATGACTTTGCCCTTCATTTCGCCGAGTTCTTTCATCAATTCTTCAAGCGGCAATTGTAATTTGTGGACCTGGCGAAGCAGTTCGTGCGATTGATTAACTGATACAGTGCCGTTTTCAATCATCGTTTGTAATTTCAATGCAGCGTTCAAAACCATCGAGGAGACAAGTCCACATTCGTTGAAGACTTGTCCAATTGGTTTGTTTGTCTCTAGCCCAATTTCAGCAGCGTTGACTGCATCGAATTCAGCAATCAGACCAGCTGAAGACAGCAATGCGCCCAGCTTTGGGTAGGCTTCAGTGTCATGATTAACGACGCCCATTTCCTTCAAAGCTTCCAGTAATGTCTTCCTTTCCATGGAGCACAATTTCAGTGCTTCAGCAGCGGATGGAAACAGCAAATGCTGATCGCGAACCAATCTGAGCAGGTCGATTGCAACCTCTAATATAGATGGTGAAATGATTTGGGAAAGTATTAAAACTCGACCGAGTGTGATGCCGCAGTCACGACTTTGATCCATGGCTACAGCGAGTTGAAATTCGCTGACCAATCGTGATGCCATTAGAAGTTCGCCTAGTAAGTTTGGATTCACAACAGATACCGACTGCATGATTGTGCTGTCGAGAGCGCTTGTGAATGGCAGACAGTTGTCGTACGCGTACTTGAGTGCATAGGCTGCTTGGTCGGGCGTTAGTGCGTTGCTCTCTACTTGCCTAACTGCTTCGATAGCAGAGCGCAAGTCGCCGTCCGCCAAATAACCGGCAGTCACTAGCATGCGACCCATTTCTTCTATGTTTTGGTCGCTTGAATCATATGCATCGCATACAACTTCAACTTCGATGATACCGGCGGTGGTGATAATTTGACTTAGTAAGGATGCTCGCTTCGTACTTTTCATTTCGATCTGCATTGTTCGTGTACCAACGGCGCGAAGGGGTGAGGTGACCGCGCTAGAAATGCGGAACGTCCGTAGAGACGTTTCCCTAGACTTCTATCAGAGGAGTCTAGCTGCCGCAATTCGCTGAAATCAATCTAGTTTTTTTAAGCTGCGAAATAAGGCAATGCGACAATCTGGGTGGGGGACGCCAAATTGATGTCGCCAAGTCTAGTAATACTTTTTTAGAAACGGGCATCCGCTCCACTTATGGAGCCTCTGGAATTATTAATATGCGCGTGAGCGAGGTTGATGTCAAGCGATTGTTGTGGGGAAAATACTAATAATAGCCGTGAAAAGTCCACGGGTGGGGCATTCTACTTTTGAGTCCGGTGCTTAACATAAGTCGACCGCACCGAAGGCGCGAGCATTTGCTCCGCCTCATAAAAGTGACACTTTCAAGAAAATTAGAGCGGCAGCGGTTGCTTGTAGCAGACACGTCTGGAGCGGTGGTCTAGCCAGACTAGTGTGTATTTCATTTTTGCGAAATCTACACGGAAAGTCATTTTGACTTCTTGCAATGAATGAGGCTCGATATGGAAAATAAATTCCGAGTCTTCGTCGAGTCCGGCACATATCGCGTGCTTATTATTTTCGCTGTCTAAAAGGAAACAATCGATTGAATTGAGTCTTTGGTCAGTATTGTTGTCTACTGAAACTGTCAGGCATTTCATTGCACCGCCACCTTGAAGATTGTCCTTCCTGGTTTTGACTTTGTTGATGGTGATTTCTAATCCCTGCAATGTGTAATTCTTTTTGCGCACAACAGGTTCTACTGCAGCAGGCATAATTAAGTCGATATCGAATTGCATATTGAGGTCGTCGCCCGGCTCCAGGACTGCTTTTGGTCCTTTCTCGTAGGCGGCATATCCGCCTGCAATGATTGCGCCACCGGCAGCACCGGCACCAATATTGATACCGTACGAATCGAGAGTATGTTCCATGCCGAATAATTGATAAGCAACCAGGGCACCTACAATGGCTCCACCAGCTGCGTGAGCGGCAATTCTACCGGCTCCCCGCAATTTAGATTGAGCGGTGGAGTTTTTAAAGTTGTCGGCTTTTGCTTCAAATGCGAATACTTTTCCGTCCGGCGTTTTCAATCTATCGAAAGAAAGCTCTAACCAACCCTGACGATAGAAGCGGCGGGGATCGTGAATTTTAGCCACTTTACCGTGGAAGACTGTGCCTTCCGGAATCACTTTTTTATCATCAACATAGATATCTTCAGTAACTTTGGCGGAAATAATGTCGCCGAGTTTTGCTGGAATTAAATTCCCGTCGAGGTCTCTGTCGAGAAGGCGGAGACCATTTGATGGCACTTGTGTCAATTTCAATTTGAAAGGAGTTCCGCTTGGCACACAATAAGTGACGCCACCTTTCAAAACAGGTTTCTGACCACCATTTACAGCTTCAGGAGCAACGGCAGGACGGGCTCCGGCATTCAATTGCCTGGTACCACTGGGAGTGCCCACTGGTGTATTTTCTTGCGCCGAGACTGGTGCCATCAAAATGGAAAACAGCAACGAGAGAGAACACAATTTCGCGAGATGGTTCTGAAGTTTCAAATGAATCTCCCAAATTTCGATGAGATGGCACGTGCGCCAAGTTTCTACGATCAAACAAGTATAACTGCCACGGGCTTATGCCAAAAGGTATAGAAGTTTATCTTGAAATCTTAACGGTAGTTATTTCTTTGCTGTCGATTCTGCGCGCTTGACAAATCCCTCGTAAAGCTTAGCCATCGTGCTTTTGTCGCGCTTTGAAAGTACAGGCCAGACCGTTGACGTGTCGACCGTAAAGAACATCACATCGTGATTATTGTTGGAATGTCCTTGCAAACCCAGTACATGACCCACTTCATGAAGGCAGGCTTTCTTCATGTCGTCGTCGCTCAATATGCCGTCTTCAAGGAATGGTTTCGTCAAAATGACTAGCGTCGCGCGCAGAATTGTGTTGCCCTTGGCGATAATGCGCGCCGAGCCTCGTTCTCCCTGAGTTCCGTTGGTTGTCACTTCTTGCGGATTCGCGGTCCAGGAGCAGAAGATGTCAGCCTGGTTTGATTTGTCGACTCGCACTACCGAAAGTTTTCCGTCTGTGGCTTTGCACCAGTCGACAAAACTTTGCATCAGAAATTCATCGTAGCGCGGGTAAAATCCGCTAATTGCCTTACCTGACTCAATGTAGACGCGCAGCGGCACTTTCTCTTGCGCCCAGCGAAAAACGCCCTCGCGCCCGATATTGGCAAAATAATCGGGACCATGAGGATTTGCCTCGCCGCGTCCAACTGAATGTTTCAACGACTCTACGATATCTCGAACCTGGTCTGCTTGTGCGGCTTTGCCGTTCTCATCCAAGTATTTGGTATACCATCGAATGGCGTTCTCGTTGTCGCCGACGCTCTGATAGCAGCCCGCGATATTGAGAGCAGCTTCAGGCATCGATGGATTGATGCGCAATGCTGTCTCAAACTCGCCAATAGCCTTATTGATATTGCCCGAATTTTGATAGGCAAGCCCCAAATTGCAATGTATTCCTGCCGATCGCGGTGCCAGATAGGCTGCTTTCTCAAGCCGCTCGCGGGCATCGTAGGCGCGATTTTTCTTCAGTAAATCAACGCCTTCTTCGAAGAGTTGTCTGATTTTTTGCTCTGAATCTCTAGCGAGCGCCGAATTGCCTGTTTCCTCTAATTTTGCCTGTGGTTGAACCAAATCATTTGTTTCACTCCAGGCTGGAATTCCAGTTGCCGATAAAATCCAGAGTAATCCGCTCAACCCGCAAACAGCAAGCCTGGAGCTCAATGAAAAATTTTTTGAATGAACAACCGAAATATTATTAAAGCGCATGAATAGACTGATTCTTTGGTCCGAACTCACCCAGTTTAACTGCCAAAAGACCCGTTTTGCAGTCAGAATAGTTATCTGCCGGATTTTATTTCAACAAAAGTGGTAAGAAAACAGTACAGAGGTAATCAGAGAGTTACCTCTCAGTGGCGGTGTCAAACCCGAGGGGAATGCCTGTGTTAGAGGCTACTGAGGTCATTACTGAGCATCTAGGACCTGCAGATTTGCAGGAAAATATGCTCGTCCTTAAATTTTCGCCTGATTTGTTGACTGAATTGCACGGTCTCATGGAAGGCAAACATTTATTTGACGCTATTTTGATCGACGTCACACGCTGTGGTTTCCTGTTTACAGCTGAAGTGATGGTCCAATCCGCTCAGATGGCAAAAAACCTCCTGCAAATTGGCGGCTCTTTAGTTTTCCTGAAGCTCGATAAAGCCGTCGCTGTCTCACGTGACACCCTGACCGGCACATTGAGTTTTCATATTTTTGAAAGTCACGCTGAATTATTCGATCATTCGCCGTCGCTGGCTCGCCACATCAAAGCCGCGCTTGGACGCTCCAGCGAACTCGGTGAGGAAAGTACTGATCTATCGCAACAAGTTTTAATGACGGCAATTCCCGTTTTGACTAGTTTGGGAATCAAGCTGAAAGCCGGTCTTGAAGGCAATAAACGACGCAATATGGTTTTGTGCGCGGTAGATAGTTATTCGCAATTAAACGCGCTTTGCCATCGCCTTGTCGACCAAGATAAGCTCAGTATCAGCGACTTGATGGAAGAACTACGAGCACTTGAGCAAGCGAAAGCAATTTATCCGCTCTTTGCAAAAGTGCCATTTCTTGTCAATTGTTTTAAAAACAAAACGCCATTCGGCGTTGAAGACTACCTGGTCGCCTCGAAATTGATGAATCAAGAACAAGTCGATGATCTAGTTATCGAGATTCAAAATATGCCAATGAGAGAGCGCGTCAACATTGGTGCGTTAGCAGTCAAACGTGGCTACATTAGCGGAAGACAGCTTGCCATTGCCATTCAAGATCAATCGTTCTACGGACAAAAAAGTGATTCTGAAGACGTCAAAAAGGTCATGAAACGGTCTTCTGATGACACTCAAGTGCAGGCGCTTGTCGGTCACTTAGGTAACACTGACCCTTCCAATTTACTTCAAAACATTGCTCAGAATAGAGACACGGGTGTGCTTTCTGTGGAATTCCGCGATCTGGCTTTCAAAGCAAATTACGAAACCGGAAAAATCACTCACGCCAAAGTCGGTAAAATTGAGGGCAATAAAGCAATCGTAGAATTTTGCTCAGCGTGGAAAGAAGGCATTTTCGTCTTTATCAAACGTCAGCCCCCACCTGATCTTGCCAAAGAATCTTGCAAATTATCTAAAGTACTCGACAAACTTTTACTTGACTCTGCATTGGCTCAGGATAATGCAGACGTAGTCCTGGCCAAGCTTCCGAAAGGCATCAATTCTGTTCTCGAACAACTGCCGGATGAAAAAAATTTGCTGGAAGGTTCAGAAGAATTGCTCGACCCAAAAGAGAAGACGCCAATTTCCAATCGCGAACTTGGCTACATGAACAAAGTTTGGAAAGTTTTGGACGGTCTCACTCCTTTGCAACAAGTGATTTTCAGTATCGGCGATATCGTCAGCTCAGACGCTTGTCGCGGGGTCGATTTGCTCCTTCATTACGGCTTAGTCAACGTTCCTGAGTCTGACGTCAATACACCACTTTCCAACTTCCAAAATCTTTTAAGGAAAGTGACGGAAAAGATTGGCAAAGAAAGAAGTTCTGCATTCTTGCGTCTGGCGCTACGCGACACCATCGGATACTCTGGGCGCGCTCGCATGTATGTGATGTCATCAAGCGCTGAGGTGGGAATTGACATGGTGGCTGCAAAGGCGACCGGCACCTCACTTTCAACTGTAGTCAAGGATTTGGAAAATTGGCAAGTGAAATTTATCGAATTCGTCAGCCAGGAGCTAGATAGCAACGTCCTGCTGAGCATCATCAGAGAAATTCATCCAAATCAGTGACGCGCGCGGCAGTCAGCCGTAGAAAAAAGAGTCTAACTATTGTACAAAGATACTTCGTGAGAGCCCTGCCGCCTGTACGGAGAGACCAACATGCGCGTTCTGAAGAGGCATGTATTTTGCCTTTCACTTTCCCTTTCTTTGACAACCATGTCGCTGTCAATGAGCCAAGCTTCAGCTGAGGCGGAGACTATTGCTTCGGACGCAACTCGTTCGATTGCACAAGCTCCAATGCGCACAGAACCGGGTCGAATACTTCAGGCGCCCCCTGCACAAGCTTTGCCGAGCCCAACTTATAGAGTGCGAGTTGGTGTTGCGCAAAATCCGAAGACACCAAAAGATTTACTGGCAAAACTCTCCAAAGACGACAGTAGTATGGTGAGACAGGCCGTTGCACAAAACCCTTCCACACCTCCTGAAATACTGGAAGAGCTGGCTCGTGGTGCAGACGAATCTGTCTACGAAGCGATCTTGCGCAACTCTAAATTGCCACCAGTAAGCGCTTTGAATACTCTGGCTGGAACTGGCATTCCACGTGTTTTAGAAACCATTGCCAGCAATCCGAAGACACCACCGGAAGTTTTGCAGAAACTCGTCATGGGACCTGTGCACACAGAATTCTTGCTCTTGTCCCTGGCACGCAATCCTAATTCGTCACCGGATGTGGTGCTGCGCTTGTGCAAAGTCGGCGACCGTCTCGTTCGTACATTCTTGTCCAGGCAAGCGAACATTTCAGGAGAAGCAATCGGCATTTTGGCTGAAGATGGCGACCTTGGCGTACGTGCCTTCGCTGCTATCAATGGAAGTGCCCCGGCAGCAGTTTTAGACAAATTGTCGAAAGACTCTAATTTTGTGGTCAGGCAGGCCGTTGCAGGGAATGCAAATACTCCACAAAACGCGCTCGAACTTCTCAGCAAGGACGAAAAGGCAGAAGTCCGAGGAGCCGTCGCCGGCTGCCCTCGAGTCACTGAGGCTCTCCTGACCACATTGTCTAAAGACCCAGAAGATAGTGTTCGTCTGGCTGTAGCATCAAATCGCATGACACCACAGGTGGTGATCGAAGAATTATCCAAAGACAAACGCGCTGCAGTCAGGACTGCTGTTGTTGTCAGCCCACAATTGAGCAAAGCAGCCTTGCAGCAGCTCTCATCCGACCCAACTATTGCAGTTGCACAATTGGTTTCCGCTCGTCCAGACTTGAGCTCTGAGTCGTTTGTGATTTTGTCCAAGTCGAATTCTCCGATGGTCAGAACAATTCTTGCCATGAATGCCAAATTGCCGAACAATCTGGTTACATTGCTTGGTAAAGATGATGTGCCTTCTGTTCGAGCCGCTATCGCTGCAAACGCGAGTGTCCTTGCCACTTCCACTGCTGATGGTAAAACGTCCAATTTAGATTCATTGTTTGCAAAACTCGGTCAAGATTCCGACGAGCTAGTGCGTCAATCAGTTGCTGCCAATCCGAATGCACCAAAGCAATGCCTGGCGTCTCTCTCCCATGACCAGAGCTCTTCAGTACTGAGGAGTCTTGCACTCAACCCGCAAGCTGGTGAGACAATTCTGGTGCTCCTTGCACAGTCCCCAGAGCCTGCAGTCAGACATGAACTGCTCAATCGCTCTAACACTAGTGCGGCAATTTTGCTTAAGTTAGTGCAAGATTCAGATGTAGAACTGAAGCGTCGCCTCGCTGGTAGTTTGCAAACTCCGGATGACGTAATGGCAAAATTGTTGAAAGATGCAGACCCTTCTATTCGAGCAATTGCAGCCGGTGGTGCAAAACTTGACAAAGGGGCGCTGACTTCTGTTGCTGGAGACAGCAGCCGTTTTGTACGCGCAAAAGTGGCAGGCAATCCTAATACTCAGATCAGTGATCTCGAAAAACTCGCCAAAGACTCGGATGATCTTGTTCGTCAGTATGTAGCTGGCAATCCGTCGTCACCGCCTGCAGTGCTAACGATTCTTGCTTCCGACAAACGCCCAGAGATAAGAGAGGCCGTGGCAATGAATCCGTCGACGACAGTTGAGACTATCACCAAGCTCAGCTCAGACGATGATTGCTGGATTTCCTTACCGGGTGCAAACGCTAGATAAAAGTTCAATCAAAAGTTTAGTGGAAACATTCGAAAGGGATCGAGAAGGCAATGGTAGAAGCGGTAATCGTAGATGCAGTTCGTACGCCAATTGGCAGACACCTGGGAGCGCTAAAAGATATTCGTCCTGACGATCTTGCCGCTCACGTAATTCGTGAATTACTCAAGCGCAACAAGCTCGATCCTCAAGAAATCGAAGATGTGCTTTTCGGCTGCGCTAACCAGGCTGGTGAAGATAATCGCAATGTCGCTCGTATGGCAGTCCTGCTTGCTGGTCTACCTGTAGAAGTTGCCGGTGGGACATTGAATCGTCTTTGCGGTTCGGGTTTGATGGCTGTCAACGAAGCCTGCATGGCTATTCAGTCAGGGCATGGTGATATTTATATTGCTGGCGGCGTTGAATCAATGACACGCGCACCATTTGTAATGGCAAAGCCAGATGCGGCTTTTCCGCGAGGTGATCAGAAGCTGGTCGACACCACACTTGGCTGGCGTTTCATCAATAAAAAATTGTCAGAATTGCATCATCCATTTTCAATGGGTGAAACAGCAGAAAACGTAGCGGAAAAATATTCCATTTCGCGTGAAGACCAGGACGAGTTTGCCAGAATGAGCCAGTCTAAGTATGGTGAAGCGAAAGCCAAAGATGTGTTTAAAGATGAGATTGTGCCTGTTCCATTGCCATTGAAAAAGGGTGCCACTACACCTGATTTGTTCAGTGAGGACGAGCACCCGCGTCCAACTACGACTATCGATGATCTGAAAAAATTGAAAGCAGTCTTTCGCGATGGTGGCTCAGTGACGGCAGGTAATGCATCTGGTATCAATGACGGTGCTACAGCAGTCCTTATTATGTCTGCCGAAAAAGCAAAAGTACTTGGTCTTAAGCCACTTGCACGATATGTCACTTCAGCCGTAGCGGGTGTAGACCCGGCAATTATGGGCGTTGGTCCGGTTCCGGCCACCAGAAAAGCGCTCAGGAGAGCAGGGTTGAATGTGTCCGATATTGATCTGATCGAATTGAACGAAGCTTTTGCCGCGCAATCCCTTGCTTGTATCAGAGAACTGGGGCTCGATGCTGCCAAAGTCAACGTCAACGGCGGCGCCATTGCACTGGGTCATCCACTGGGCTCTAGCGGTGCACGCATTTTGACCACATTGGTTCATGAAATGGGTCGTCGTAAAGCTCGG
>JACMKL010000261.1 GCA_014380105.1 Candidatus Melainabacteria bacterium | reverse complement strand
TTTCGCGATAATGACCGGCTTTGTATTCTTTTAGTGCCGTTTGCACGATGGTCTCGGCAACGCCCCGCTGTGCCTTAGCAGGCTCAGGGACAGCAGTCCCGAGGGCAATCGACGCTGCCAAAAGAGTACAACTAAGACTTTTCAGTACTTTATTCATAATTACCTACAGGCGAACATCCGGAGCGCCTAGTTTACAGGACTGTTCGGGTCATTTTCAGGGCGTTTATTTAACCCAGGCTCAGAGTTAGCGAATCGCCACTGGCGCCTTAAATCGGTAGACAATCACGACGAAAGAATCGCAATATGACAAGGAGACTGTGCTATGAGGCGCCTCACCGTTCTACCTAAATTGAGTTTTTGTGTTGAGCGCACACTAGCGGCAACAACGATCAGATCCGCACCAGTTTGTTTTGCAACTTTGATAATTTCGTCAGCCGCATCGTCTGAATTCGAAATGAGAGTATCCACCTCTACCTGGAAAGCACCGGCTAATGTTGCTGCTTGAGCCACAATATCGTGCGCGTTTACTTCGTTTCTTTGCGCTTTCTCTGTCACTGAGCCTATTGGACCTTTGTCTTCAATTACGTGCAGGGCTGTCACTTTCGCACCTGCACCCTTCGCAATTAAAATTCCTAGTTCGGCAGCTTTCGTCGTGAGTTCAATTCCGGTTGTAGGAATTAATATCTGCTTCAAATTCCAGTCAGATGATTTTCTGGACTCATAGACTATCAATAGAGGTGCTTCGGAATTGCGTGCCACTTCATCTACGATAGGACCGAATGAAGCTTTCTGACTGATTTTGAGTGCGTTTGATTCGAGAATTACGAGATCATAATTTAAGTTGATTTCTTCAAGAATCGCTTTCGCCGGATTGTTACTCAGAGTTGTTCTATTGACCAGAGTGACATTCCCTTCCCTCGACCTCGTTGCCAGAGTTTCTGACAAATATGCTTCCATGTTTTCGTTTTCAGGCAAGACTGTAAAGGATGTGGTTTCAATAGGATGATGTTGTCCCAGTGCCACCATCAATCGGCTGGACAACTGTTTGTTGCTGCCTTTCTTGACCGGAAGAAGGACTCTTCTTATTTTTGTGATGAAACTTTTGGCTTGCTTTTCTTCGCGCTCTAATCTTTCCATCTCCGCTGTATCTGCTTGTATTTTCTGCAGAGACCAGCGTAGTAGAAAAGGTGCCATTGCCGTTGTCGCAAGCGACATGACGACGATAATCGAGAACATATTGACGGTCAGAAGTCCGAGCGAGAAGCCCAAAATTCCGACGATCAGTCCCATTGCACCACGAGCGTTTGTGCCGAATCCGACGCTGAGTGATTCCCAGGCATTCATTCCAATAATGGTGCCTGCGACGTAGGAACCACCGATTTTGCTGGCACAAGCTGCTGCTGTCACAAGCAATGCCATGCCGAAAATTTCAGGGTCTTTTAGTGTCGTTAAATTGACGTGTAATCCAGCAGCTGCAAAAAATATGGGTGCAAAAATTCCGAAGGTGATAGCTTCAAGTGGCTCCAGGATTTTCTCACCGAGAAGCGGTGATTGAGCTAAAATAACGCCTGCTGCGAATGCTCCGAGAATGGCATGCACTCCGATAAACTGCGTTATAGCAGCGCAAAACAGGAGAACGATGGCGACATAACTAATAGTCGCATAAGGCAATTGCACCCGGTCATGTACAAAACGCAGTCCGTTTAAAATCCACTTCTTGCCGACTGTTGCGCAGAAAAGAACGAAGAGAAACATTCCTATTGGCACTTTTGCAAGTTCAGCCATGTTGCCAGATTGCGAAACCATTGCTGCAACGAAAGCAAGCAGAGTACAGCCCGCGACGTCTTGTGCAAGAGCAGACGCGAGAATTAATTGACCAACATTGCGCCGCATCAATTTCATATCGATAAGTACTTTGGCTATGACCGCGACCGACGAGATACTGAATACGGTGCCCAGGAAAAGAGCGAGAACCATTCTTTGTTGCGGTAAGACAAGCATACTGTCAGGCAGTGTGTAGCCTATCGCCAGACCGGATAGAAACGGAAATAGAATTCCGCCGATTGTGAGTGCTACCGCTCGCTTGCCCTGGCTTTTGATTAAATTTATGTCTGTCTCGGTGCCGGTCAACATCATTAAAAAGATGACGCCCAGCCAAGACACGATGTCGAGTAAATAACCTTGGGTGTTCTCAACTGGAAACAGCATTCTATGAAAGGACGGGGCAATCGTGCCGATCACCGTCGGTCCCAGAATTATCCCGGCTAGCATCTGCCCAATTACAGCTGGCTGACCCATTCGTCCAAGCGCTTCGCCCCACAGGCAAGCTGAAAGTAGTAAAACTGTGACTTGAGCTAAAAAGAGCAAAACTCTGTGTTCGCTCAATGGTTTCTGTTTTGTGTCTGACTCGTCCTTCTGCGGTCCGGCGTGTTCGGCCGTATAAATTGGCTTTAGTTGAGTAAGACGTGTTCTAAGCGCAGTTGCCCATTCCAGTCCTAATTCTGATTCGCTTTTGTTGAAAATGGCTACGTCGCGTGGGTCTACGGTAGTGATCACAAAATCATCAATAGCCGCAACTTGATGCCCATTGATAATTTTGACGTCAATTCTCTTCGGGTTCTTTGAAGGATCACGAAGCACTTTCTCAATTTCGTTTTCGATGTGTGCAGCCCGAGCTTTCGCCGTAACACCAGTACTGCTATCCGTCACGGTGAAAAGTGGTGTCGTCCCCACTTTCACTTCCGCTAAGTCGTAGGTCTCTGCGGCAATACTTTGCGTGACGCCAAGAAAGGCAAACGCAAACACACAAAGGAAAGCGCTTATCGCTATTATGAATTTCATTTAGGTATTTAACCGCGCTTTGTCTTAGTTTCTTTCTCAGCAAGTTTTGCAGCTTTGTCACGAAGCTTGGCGATGTTTTCGTTCATCTTTTTCATATCATTCATAGGCAGTGTAGGCTTCAAGTTCAAATAGTTTTGATACTGCTGCGCGGCTTCTGAAATCATGCTTGAAGTTGCTTTCGGTTGTTTTTCCAAAGAACGTGCAAGTCCGACTCTTGCGTCGGCGAGCGTTGGATTTGTTGACACTGCATGGCGATATCTGTCGATGGCACCATCGAGTTGATTTTTCTTGAACAACTCATCGGCCACTCTTACATCTTCAATAGATGCCTTTCTCAAACGAGTTA
>JACMKL010000260.1 GCA_014380105.1 Candidatus Melainabacteria bacterium | reverse complement strand
TAAAGAAGAACTGGTCAAATCCAGATTGAATACTTATCGTGAGCAAACTGAGCCACTGATTAACTACTATGGCAAAAAGAATTTGATCAAAACTGTTGACGGTGAAGGTGATCAGGAAAAGATTTTCCAAAACATCCTTGCGTCATTGAAAGTTACGGCGTGAGGTGATTAAGGACGAATGATAGTTACGGAAGACATTCAAATCGACTTCTTCAAGAAAGCAGGCAAGCTTGCCGGCGAAACTTTGGAAGCGATATCTAAACTAGTCAAGCCAGGCATTACCACCTGGGAGCTCGATGAGTTTGCAGAAAAGATGATTAGAGAAGGCGGCGCTCTCCCAACTTTCAAAGGGTACAGAAAGTTTCCTGCCACCATATGCGCTTCCATCAATGAAGAAGTCGTTCACGGAATTCCTAATCGCAATCGTGTTCTTAAAGAAGGCGATGTTGTCTCAATGGACCTCGGCGCCACTTTCAGAGTTGTCGAAAACGGTAAGAGTATGGATTACATCGGCGACACTGCATTGACAGTGCCATGCGGTGAAATAAATCCACGCTTACAAAAATTACTTGATGACACCAAAGAGTCTCTCTATGCCGGTATCAAAGCATGCCGCGCCGGAAATACTCTTGACGATATTGGTGGCGCAATTGAAGATATTGCCAAAGCCGGACTTTACGGAATTGTTCGCGACTACGGCGGACATGGCATTGGACCTAACTATCATGAAGATCCGCTCATCTTCAACTACAGAACTGGTAGCAAGGTCAAGTTGAAACCTGGTATGGTTATAGCTATTGAACCTATGTTCAATCAGGGCGGAGACAGAGTGCGTTTGAAGGCTGACGGTTGGACCGTTGTTACGCAAGATTACAAGCCTTCTGCACATTTCGAACATTCTATTTTGGTGACTGAGGACGAACCTTATGTACTCACCAAACGCCCAAATGAGGTGATGTAATGGTAAAGCAAGGCGTAATTGAATTTGAAGGCATAATCCGGGAATCCCTTCCCAATGCTATGTTTCGGGTTGAATTGGAAAACGGCCACAAGGTCTTAGCCCACATCTCCGGTAAGATTCGCAAAAATTTTATTAAGATACTTCCAGGCGATAAAGTGCGTGTAGAGCTCACCCCATACGACTTAACGCGCGGAAGAATCACGTACAGAATCAAAGATTGATGTACAATCTGGTGTTTCTTTCCGACGTATAGCGGTCTGGATACTCGACATCGAGTTGAAGGGGTTGCTGCGACGGAATCGATACTATGTGCGACACGGTTGCGCGTAGAATCAAACACCATTTATTGGATACTACGAACGAACTAAAGAGACACTCTCATGAAAGTTAGAGCTTCTGTCAAAAAAATCTGTGACAAGTGCAAAGTCATCCGCCGTAAAGGCAGAGTGGCAGTCATTTGCGAAAATCCCAAGCACAAGCAGCGTCAAGGTTAATCTAAACCTGACACTAAGAGATTTGATTCTGGAGGACAAATGGCCCGCATCGCCGGTATAGATCTGCCGAAGGCAAAAAGAGTACACATCGCCCTGACTTACGTTTATGGCATCGGTCACACGACTGCCCAGAAGGTATGCCAGAGAGTCGGCATAGCTGAAGAGCGCCGGGTCAACGACCTCACCGAAGACGAAGTGACCAAGCTTCGTGAAGAGATCGAACGTGGTGGAATTCAGGTTGAAGGCGACCTGAGACGGGTCGAAGGGCTCAACGTCAAGCGCCTCATTGAAATTAACTGCTACCGCGGACAACGCCACAGAAGAGGCTTGCCCACACGCGGACAGCGCACCAAAACAAACGCTCGCACTCGCCGAGGCCGCAAGCGCGTTACCGTGGCCGGTAAGAAGGTTGCTACTAAGTAGTAATCTCCTGAACGCCGCTTAACCTGGCAATATTGCTTCGCTATGTAAAGCAAGCTCAATAAATGAGCTAGATACAAACCGAATTACGTGACCGACAACAAGGATTGAGATTAGAAGCCATGGCAAAGTCCCCGAAAACACGGACCAAAAAGAAAGAGAGACGGTACGTATTGCAGGGTGTTGTGCACATCCAAAGCACCTTCAACAATACGATCATCTGCTCGACAGACCCACAAGGACAGGTTATTGCCTGGGCTTCAGCTGGTACTGTCGGTTTTAAAGGCGCCAAGAAAGGCACTCCGTTCGCTGCACAGCAAGCCGCTGAAGCAGTTGCGAAGCGCTCGATGGACCAAGGCATGAGACAAGTTGAAGTTTTAGTCAAAGGTCCTGGAGCTGGTCGCGAAACCGCAATCCGCGCGTTGCAATCATCCGGACTCGAGATCACTTTGATCAAAGACGTCACGCCGATTCCTCACAACGGCTGCAGACCACCAAAACGTCGCCGCGTTTAACTAACGGCGATCGACATCCTCACTACGGCTGCTTATCCAAGCGTGTATGCACCAAGAGTGGACGTCCTACGGTCGAATGAAGTTTAAGCCTACGCTTCTATAAGGCAAATGCGAATCATGGAGAGAACAATGGAACCGCTCAAGATCAAGTGTCTCGAAAACAAGACAGGTGCTGATGGCTCTATCTACGGCAAGTTCGTTATCGAGCCACTAGAAAGAGGTTATGGAACCACTTTAGGTAACTCGCTGCGCCGCGTTCTTCTTTCATCACTCGATGGTTCTGCAGTAAGCGCCGTTAGAATCGAAGGCATTACTCACGAATTCACCACCATCCCTGGTGTCGTTGAAGACGTTATCGACGTGATGCTCAACTTGAAAGGACTTGTTGTTAAGACTTTCAGCAACGATCCACAATATCTTCACCTCGATGTAGAGCGCGCAGGTCCTGTCACCGGCCGCGATATCATCTGCCCTGCTGATGCCACCATCATCAATCCAGATTGGCAAATTTGCACTCTGGCTGAAGGCGGCAGAATTCGTGCAGAAATTACTGTAGAACGCGGTCGTGGTTATGTGCCAGCCGATGCTCACAGTCACTACAAACAAGCTATCGACGTGCTTCCTATCGACGCGGTTTTCATGCCGATCAGAAAAGTTAGCTACAACGTTGAGCCTACCCGCGTTGGCGAATCAACAGATTTCGACAAGCTGACGATGGAATTGTGGTCCAACGGATCAATGGATGCCACCGAAGCAATTTCGCAAGCATCACGTCAAATCATCGAGCACCTCGTGCCGATCGCTGAATTGTCGGGCAAACCGATGGTTCCAGCAGCAACTCAGCCTGCACAACAGGACGGAAAACACAGTTCTATCTCTATCGAAGAGCTTGAACTTTCAGTCCGCGCCTACAACTGCCTCAAACGGGCTAACATCAACTCTCTTGGCGAACTCTTGAAGCTCAGCTACGACGATTTGATGAATATCAAAAACTTCGGTAAGAAGTCTGCTGACGAAGTCATCGAAAGACTGAGACAGTTTGGACTTACTCTTGCCGATACTCCGAAGGACAAATAAGTCATTAGGACTTCTCAGGAAAATCATTTAAAGGACTTGGAACAATGCGTCACCGTCTACCTGGAAATCGTTTAGGCCGTCCAGCCGATCAAAGAAAGGCTGTCCTGCGCGCACTAGCGACAGAACTTCTTCGTCACGACGAGATCGTCACGACTCTCGCCAAAGCAAAAGCCGTTCGTCCGGAAGTCGAGCGCTTGATCACTAAGGGTAAGAAAGGCATGATTGCCGATCACGCTGGCTTGACTGAAAAGTCAAAAGCCGGTGATGCCGATGCTCAAAAAGAATTGGCTCGCGCAGTCCACCTTCGTCGTCAGGTAGCTGGCTACCTTTATGACGGTGAAGTCGTGAAGCGTGTCTTCAATGAAATCGCACCACGTTATAAAGAACGTCCAGGCGGTTACACACGCATTCTTAAAGCTGGCATTCGCCGCGGTGATGCGACACAAATGGCGATCATTCAACTCGTTTAATTGCCACGTGTAGCTCTATTAGTTGAATATACGGGGAGAAAATTCCACGGTTCCCAATTCCAGCTCGGTGTCCGCACCGTTCAGGAGGAACTAGAGAAGGCTCTCTCCGTTTTTTTTCGTCTACCTATCCGAGCCATTTTTGCCGGTCGTACCGACGCTGGTGTTCACGCTGCGGGCATGGTGGTGCACTTTGACGTGCCTGAGTTCGATGGCGACTTCTATCGCCTGCTATGGGCTCTAAATGGCATTTTGCCAGCTGACCTGGCCGCCTATGATGGGCAATTAGTGGCAGAGCATTTCCATTCACGTTTTTCTGCAAACCAACGTGAATATGTTTACAGAATTCTAAACCGCTCGCAGCGCTCGGCACTTTTGGATGCCAATCACTACTTTGTAAACGCCGGAAGCCTTGATGTGGAGCGCATGGAAGAGGCAGCAGTGCGGCTCTTGGGCACTCACGACTTCACGTCCTTCCGGGCCAGCAACTCGGATAAGACGTCACCCCTGTGCCGTATTGAGCGTGTGCAAATGTTGAGAATAGGTGAAGGGCAGCTTGAATTCTGGATAGGCGCTAATCACTTCGTGTACAATATGGTGCGAATTATTGTTGGGACGCTTGTGGAAATCGGGCTCAGCAAGAGGACGCCTGAGAGCTTCGCTGAAGCTCTTTCCGGACAGGACAGAAATCTGTCAGGTCCAACGGCGCCAGCGTGGGGCTTGACCTTACAAAAGGTCAGATATCCCGAAGAGTTCAGCCTCTTCAAGAAAAGCTAAACGAAAGTATTTGGAGAATCCGCCCGTGAAGACATATATCGCCAAGGACGGCGAAGTGACGGAAAAATGGTTCGTCGTAGACGCAGAAGGAAAGACCCTCGGCCGTCTGGCAACCCGTGTCGCCGACATTTTGAGAGGCAAGACTAAGCCTCAATACACTCCCCATGTCGACCTGGGAGACCACGTCGTCATCATCAACGCTGAGAAGATCAAAGTAACAGGCAAGAAAGAGACTCAAAAACTCTACTCGCGTCACTCTGGCTTCCCACATGGTTTTAGACAAGAAACATTGAAGTCCTTAAGAGACCGTCGTCCTACGGCGATCATCGAGCGCGCTGTGAAGGGCATGTTGCCTCACACAAAATTGGGCGCCAGACAATTCACCAAATTGAAGGTTTATGCCGGAGCTGAGCACCCACATGCCGCTCAGACACCGGAAGCGTTGACCTGGGCTTAACTAGTAATAGTAATTCAGGTCAGTTTTGGGCCAGTAAGCGCCCGCACTAAAACAGAACGACGGAGCGGTTAGGAAAAAAGACATGACAAGCGTTATTCAGTACTACGGCACTGGCAGAAGAAAATCGGCGTCGGCAAGAGTGCGTCTTATTCCCGGTACGGGTCAGGTAGCAATCAACGGTCGCACGTTGGATGACTATGCTGGCGGACGTCCTGGTCTCCAGAAAGAATTCCAATCACCAATTCTTGCAGCAGATGCTGCCGGACGTTTCGATATCATCGTGACTGTCCGTGGTGGTGGTATCTACGGTCAATTCGGAGCAATCCGTCACGGTATCGCAAGAGCCCTGGCTGAAGCAGCTCCACAAAATCGTCCAGCTTTGCGCGTTGAAGGTCTGCTTACCCGCGACCCACGCGTCAAAGAACGTAAGAAGTACGGACGTAAAAAAGCTCGCAAACGCTTCCAATTCTCGAAGCGTTAATCCGCGACCTCTGCAAAATTTTAAAGCCCGGCTTCGGTCGGGCTTTTTGCGTCAGGTTATCTAGTGATCTATTGGCGTAAATCAAAAACCAGAAGGACACCATTTCTGGTGCCCCTCTGCTGCCGTGCCGAGCAGTAAACTCGTCGGTAATTGATTTCGAACCCAGCTCTCCCTTCAAATTGGGCTAGCAAATTTGGTTGTGCCAAAAGAATTGAATGATTGGCTCGAATTTCTGTTCGTTTTACCGCAACGGAAAGAGAGCTGCATCACGCAACTATTGCTTCGACCAGATTTGAATTTTGAGATCGCTGGAAAGGTGTGTCGATTCCAGCGAATAAGACTAAGCTTCGGTTTTTGCAGCTTTTTTGTCTTTATATGATTTCCATGCCTTAGCGAGCGCGATAATCACGATCGGCATGATCAACAAAGGTACTAGCACTGATGGGTTGGACAAAACTTCCATTTTCAATTTCCTCGTCTATGTACTAAATACTGACTGAATGCTCGAAGACTAAATTCTACATTCGCGACGAGCGAACCCAACGCTTAATCTAAGGGACACAATCAGTCTAATCTACCCGGCGGACGTCAAGAGTCCTGATTCCATATACAAACATTAGGGTAATCCAATAATTTGTATTCAGTCAATCAGAATTTCGCAGGTCAGTATCAAAAATTAGTGTCCGAAGCTCAGCTTATCTTGGTAGGTGCCTTTTCTTCGGATGTCGCAAATTGCTCCTCATCCTCAGGATAAATTTCAGCTGGTTCGAGGGCCTCGTCGCGTCCAATAATTCCTTGGGCGCGATAGTTATTCTGGAACTTAATCAAAGCGATAAATGCGCTGACGATTACAGTGGCGGCGACAGCAATAAAAACCCAACCCAGCGATTGCCCTTCGCGTACTAAAAATATCCCGGCTGCTGAAATGACGCAGGCGAGAAACAAGGAAAGCGGTATATAGAGAGCTTTCACTGCTTGAATGAACGCGGCGCGTTCTGCTTTAATCAAATCCTGACTCACGCTATTTAGCCCCAGAAGCCAACGACAATAATATTATCGCCGATCATTCGCATCGCCGAAGCATATATGTCATCAAACATATCGAAGAAGTGCATCATGAGCGGAATTGAGCGCAGACCCTGTTTAGAGATCGGATGGTGCTAAACTGATGAAGACTGCATCCTACATTGTCTTGTGGCTAGTCAAGCGGGGTTGGTGATTTGGCGAAACTGACAGAAGTTTCCAGCCGGACAAGTACGTTAAGTACAGAAGGTTCAGAAAGTTCAAAGGGTTCCGAGAATAATGAGATACGTGCTTCTTTGTTGCGCGTCTCTGATGGCACTGCTTCCCCTACCAACTTTGAAGTGCGATTGCGTTGTCCTTTCTGTGCTGAAGAAACATTTTTAGGCGATCGATTTTGCCAGGAGTGTGGCTCAGTTCAACCAGCTTTTGCTGACGAAACATTGTCCATTTTCGAAAAAGCGAAAGAATTTCTCTCAACTAAAAAACAGCTTGCTTCAGCAATTCTGGCTCTCAGTATTTTTGGCGGATTGGCTTTCTACGGCATTTTTACGTCGTTAAGTCTGCCTGGAGAAGTCGAAAAGAGTTTGCAGGAAAATCGATTAAACGACGCAGTGCGTTTGTCGGAGCAACTCTATGTCGCACGCTTTGGCTCTCTGAGCGGAAAAGATGCAGAACTTTATAGCGTTGCCTTCCATCGTCGTGCGCAAATCTTTGCTACCAATAACAATACCAAAGCGGCTTTGGTCGACCTCGCCCGTGTGCTACCAGCTTATTCACAGAAGGCCGATGTGGACAGACTGTCGCAGTCTTATTTTACTTCCATGATGAGCAACAAAGATATTCCAGGCGATAAAGCTTCATCCAAAGTTCTATCGCCTGGTACTGCCGCTGATGCCACACTTCAGGGCAAGCAGAAATTGCTTGACTCATCTGCCGCGCAGTCTCAAACCAGCTCCAAAAAAAATCTATCCAATCCAGTAAGTGCCATAAACGAAGACTCAAGCGCTCAAGCCGCAGCTGGTAAAACTGATGCAGCAGCGGGAGACACTTCCGACGATGATGACGCCAGGGAAGAAAAAGAAATGGCGCATTACAACAATATGCTGGCCGAATATTTTTCCAAGAAGAAGCAAAATGATTCAGTACAAGCGTCCTCAGAAAAATTGAAGGAGCCGCCTTCATTTAATGAATGGATTCAATCAGGAAGGTCAGAATTTTGATGGTGGCACAATGAACTCACTAGGCAATACGCTACAGGGCGATTTTGAAGGCAACTCTTCTGATCTTCCTCTGGTTCTTCCGGAGGATATCCGCTACAACTGCCAGGGTTGTGGCCGTTGCTGCACGGGGTGGGCTGTCGGTTTGACAGACGATGACTACGCAAAAGTTAAAGACGTAAATTGGGGCGAACTGAAAGAAGAGCTTAAAGACAAAGAACTGTTTGTTGATAAGCGCAAAGAATTTGAAGCCGGTGTATCGATGTATCCGGTGTACACGAAAACAAGACCAGACGGAAGCTGTCCGTTTTTGTTCGATAGTCTTTGTTTCATTCACGGTACTCTCGGTGAATCCGCAAAGCCTGGCACCTGTAAGCTTTTCCCTTACACTTTCATTCCGACTCCGTCGGGCATTTTTGTAAGCGTCGTCTACAACAGTATGGCTTCAGTCAGAAATTTTGGTGAGCTATTAACAAACCAGCGCAAAATGCTCGCTGAAATCTGGCAGATTGCCGTCGGTCAAGAGCAATCGAAAGGGCTTTCCACTCAAGCTGTTTCAGACGTCGCCATCTCAATTAAAACAAGCGATCTGAAAGCTGTCAGATATGACGTCAATCTTGTTCCTGGCGTACCTTTGACCTGGGAAGAATACATGCACATCGACAAGCGCCTGATTGAATTGATTCAATCGAAAGAGCACCCGGAAGTATTCGACACCCTGATAGCGGCCGGAGAACTATTACTTGAAGCATTGAAAATCAAGAATAAAGGCGGCGATCTTGCCCAACTTGCCGAACTGGCAATACCTCAAGATTCGGTCGACAAATATAAACTCGAAGCACCCACGCTGTTTGAGAATTTGCTCTTTAATCTTCAATGTTTCCGCAGTTTTGAATGGCCTCTTTTAGGCAAAAAATTTGCGGCAAATTGGGCGACATCCAGTAAGAGTCCTCTTCATGAACCGGCTGTTCTAAAGGCCGGACTGCGGTCAGTACTGTCCGGAAAGATAGAATTTCCCGACACCGGGATTGTCAGCCTGCCTGCAGTCCGCAAATATAAAGTCAACAAATTCGAACCTGAAGTAGATGATTTTCTGCGCCGATATCTTTTCATGAAAATATTCAGTAAGGGATTCTGCGGACCATCAATGAACGGGTTGTCGGTCATATCCGGCTACAACAATATTGTCGCTAATTTCTTGACTGCAATTATCTATGTGAAGGCCCATTCGATGGTTAAGAACGACAATGTTGCCAGGATAGCTGACTTTTACGAAGCCTACTGTCTGCTTGATAGAGAGGTGGTACAGGTCAGTCAATTGCCAATGGACAAAGCGCAATTTTTTGATTCTGGTTTTTCTTCACCGCGATTGTTCAGCAGACTTCTCGGTCGTATGTCTAAAGAGGTTGGTTAAAGCAGTTTTTAATGGGTTTCTGGACTCGTTTGTAGGTCGTAATTCATGTGGGCAGGTAAATGAGTAAAGCGGAAGACAAACGGGCTAAAAAGGCAGCGGGCGCGAAACAGCCGGAAGCGGTTAAAGACATCAAAACTGACGTTCCTGCCGGAAAAGGGCGAGATCTGAAAAACGAAAATATGTTCAGGATGTGGGACGCGCGTCCCACGAGGGTGCCAAGCGTACCTAGGTCTAAGGTTGTCGCCGCCAAAGTTGAAATACAAGATTCTATTGATTGGAAAATTGTCTCAATCTGTGGCGTCACTGTCGCCATTTTGGCAATCGCGGCGCATATCTCCGGACTCTTTGGCACGTTCGTTCTGAATGACATGCTTGTGCTTGGGCCACTCCGCGCCGGCGCTAATTCAGAAATGTTTTGGACCGCATTAGTTGCTCGTGGATTGCAAACACCGCTGTCAGGTTTATGGACCAATGTAGGTCTGGCCCTCGACACACGCGCATCGAGTTTGATTTGGTTTCACTTAGTCAATTTGATGTTGCACGCTCTTACTTCGGTTTATATCTTCTTTCTCCTCTATCAATTAGGGCGTTATTGGAAAGAAGAAAAACGCACGGCATTAAAACCCGAATATCTTGCTTTTGCAACAGCAGCAATATTCGCCAGTCATCCGCTCGCTTCCGAAATCGTCTCGTACATACCAGCGCGAGCTGATGTTCTTGTTGGCGCTAACTACTTCATCGCCATCATTTGTTTTTTCACGGCCTTCCTCGCTCGCGGCCCTGTTCTTATGCTGATGGCTTATTTGGCCATGTTTGCAGCCATTTC
This sequence comes from Candidatus Melainabacteria bacterium, assembly GCA_014380105.1. Classification (GTDB taxonomy): domain Bacteria; phylum Cyanobacteriota; class Vampirovibrionia; order Obscuribacterales; family Obscuribacteraceae; genus QKMZ01. The sequence continues at coordinate 5,420 of JACMKL010000260.1, read as the reverse complement.
CATGGCTGTTTTCTCCGGTCCCGGAGCGATTAGCATTCCATTGGCGCTTCTCACAGTAGCGGCTCTTCTAAAACCCACTGACATGGAATGGTCCGAGTGGGCGAAATTCCGCATACCGGATTTATCAATTATTGTCGCCATGATTGCTGGATTCGGTTGGTTGTTGAAAATGGGAGTGCCAACTGCTTTAGGGAATGGCATTGGATTGCCATCTTTGCCGTTTGCAGCGTATTTAGCCAGCGAGTTTAAGGCTTTTGCTACATATTATTTGAGGGGATTCGTAGTACCCGGTGGACTTTCGATTGAGCCACCGCTTGTAGTATCAAACGGATTTGGCGATCCTTTGACGCTTTTGGGAATTGCATGTGTTGGAGTGTTTGCATTCCTGGCATACAAATTTCGTGAAGTTCCAGCACTCTGTCTTGGTTTCTTATTAACCTTAATAGGTCTAATTCCGGAGTTTTTCATTCCCCAGCCAGAAATTATTTCGGATGCTCGCTTTTATATTTCGCTATCTGGACTTTGCATTTTGGTCGGATTTGGATTTGCTCGCATTGCAGCAACGAATTTCAAACAAGCCGCATTGATTGGAAGCATACTAATTGTCGGTTTAATTGGCTTGTCTAATTGGCGCGCACTTGCCTGGTCTAATGAGGTCAAAGTTTGGGAGTCCGTTATTCAAACAAATGCCGGAAGCGCACGTGCACATGCAAAACTAGCGCTTGCTCGATTGAGTGAAGTGAAAATTCCGGATGCTAAAAAAGAAATTGAAGAGTCATTAAAACTCGATGCTGCCTCCCCTATGGCTTTCTATGCGCAAGGGAAATTGCGCACCGTTGAAAAGAATTATGCAGATGCCGTCAAAAGTTTTGAAAAAGCGATCAGTCTGGGAATTGAGTCAAACACTTCTCCCCTCTTTGTTGCTCAGTGTCAGAGCGATCTGGCACTAGCTATGGTGCGCAACAAAGACTACTCAAGAGTTTCTGAATTGATTGCTAAAGCCCAGCCCGTGCTCGGCGAAGATTCTCAGCTGGATTTTATCGATGGACTTAACAAACTGCATGAAAAGCAATATATTCCTGCCATTGTAGCTTTGCAGAAGGTCTATATGAGAGATCCGCGCAACTACGAACTTATGGAACCGATCGCTGAAGCTTACCTTGGCAGTAAAATGCCTCAGCTTATTCCACAAGGCTATCAAGCCGCGGAGCAGGCGGTTCGTCTGACGCTTTCCAAAAAATCAATTTTGCTTTTGGCTCGTGCAAATTACGAGTTGAATAAAATTGATGAGGCTTCAAAACTAATTGAAAAAGCTCAAGCGATTGGTGGGGTTGATGCAGAAAGTTTGTATTTACGCTCGTTAATTGCAAAGGCTACGAAAAAAGATGCAGAGGCATCAGTGCTGAAATCAAAAGCCTTGTTACTCGATCCTGATGTTGAAGCCAATGTTCCTGTAGTGGAGCCTTCTCAAATAAAGTCCTACCTGGATAAAACGAATGCCGCACAGAAGGTTACTCCAGGTCGCTTGCCTGCGATTTTAACGGCTCCTGGAGCTGCTTCAAAGATTGTTCCGACGACACCAACAGTGGCGCCGACTTCTCCTACGCCTGTGCCAACTACTAAAACGATTACTCCAACAACTGTTCCGACGACTACGCCGGCGACTCCAACAACAACTACTCCAACAACTGTTCCGACTCCGAAATAGTGCGCAGGAACTTGCCGCTAACTTTCAAGTCCAGCAATAGTTAGGGATATGAGGTTGAAGGCATGAGCGACACAACTGTTAAAAAGATTGATTCCACCTATTCGCCGAAAGGCAGCATGGGGCAAAAATATTTGGCGTGCGGAAAACATATTTCCATGCGTCTGTGGGAGAACGAAGAAATCAAAGAGTCGAAAGAAGAGTCTAAAAGAGACTATGAGACTGTTGGTTATGTTCTTTCAGGTCGCGCGGAATTACATTGCGAAGGTCAAATGGTGCTTTTGGAACCCGGCAACTCTTGGGTCGTGCCAGCCGGAGCAAGTCACACCTACAAAGTTTTGGAAGCGTTTAGTGCAGTCGAAGCGACTTCTCCACCAGCTGAAGTTCACGGAAGAGATGCTGACACTGAGATCACGTTACAGATGAAGGGCGGCTCTTAAGAGCCGCGTGCACATTGGAATAAAGATCCATATATGACCACAGAGGTCGGGCTAAGCCTGACCTCTGTGATCTGATTTGTCCGGTTAGGTTCGCGGACGCGGTTTTTAGCTACTAGCCTTTTGCTGGTGCCTTTTCATTGTTGCCGAGCTTTCTCTCAAGTATCTTGATGATTTCGGTCGCCAATGAAAGGACGATGGCTGAAGTAATCGCTAATGCTATCTTTCGGATGATCATTCTAAGTACTAAATCTCCGTTAGTGATTCTAAAGACAAGAGTTGTAACGAAAGGTTCCCGGTAAAATTTGGATTTTCAAAAAGGTCTTACGCTGAGCGACGAGATTTAGCTTTGGATTTTGCTTTCGCTTTATCAGTTTTTGCTGAGGACGATTTTGCAGATGTCTTCGTAACAGTGCCAATGGAGCCACTCTTCTGCTTTCTTGCGGCACTTGTTGTAGCAGTTTTCTTTTCACTTTTAGGTCCAGCGATTTGCACAATTTTCTCGTCTGTAGATTTTGTGCTGTTTGCTTTGTTAGCACTTTGCCTCTTCAAGGTGGCACCAGATTTGGCACTATTGACACTCATTTGTAGTGCTTCAAGTAAATCGACTACCTCACCTTGAATTTGCCTTACCTTTTCTCTTTGAACTGGCTGTCCTTCAAGTTTTTCATCGATCATTTTGAGCAGAGCTTCTCTATATCTATCCGTATATTTCTCCGGATCAAAATCCTCTGCCAATAGATCAATGAGGTTTTCAGCCATGGCGAGTTCTTGTTTCGTGACACTGGGTTCGGTGTATTCGCTGCTTGGGCTAATTCGCAATTCATCAGGATAAAGGAGAGTAGAAAGGACAAGATAAGATCCGACCGGGCGTAGCGCACAGAGCCTTTCTTTTGTTCTTAGAGTAATACTTGCAATGCCCACCATCGACTTGTCCATTAGGGCTTTCACAAAAAGATTAAAGGGTCTTTGTCCGGCCTTTTCTGCCTCAAGATAATAGTGTTTTTCAAAATAGAGAGGATCGATTTCGTCAGTATTGCAGAATGCCGAAACATCAATAATGTCTTTACTCGGCAAAGGAAGCTTTTCCAACTCTTCGGAAGACAGCGCTACATACTCACCTTTTGAGTACTCGAAGCCCTTCTCGACTTCTTCCCAAGCAATTTCGCGATCGCAAGTTGGACACCAGCGTACTTCTTTAATGCGAGTTTTGCAGGCGTTGTGAATTTGGTGAAAAGAGACATTTTTGTTCTCTGTTGCTGCATATAGCTTGATGGGAATACTCACCATCCCAAATCCGATCACGCCTGACCACATAGCTCTCGGCATTTTCTTGCTCCTTAAACAGCTGAGATATTGACGAAAGATATACCCTCAGGTTCCACACCAATTGAATTTTCCGATATAACTCGTCGCGAAGCTCGGTCTGTATAGCGTCTCTGACATTTCAGGAACCCTTGTAGCATTAGGTCGTCTAGAAAGTAGCTGAAAAACTAGAGTGGCAGACGAGTAGCTCAAACTGGGTATTTTCAAAATGCGACATAAACAAGACAGCTCAGCCGTGGACGGGAAGACCGCATCCGTAGTCTCAAAGCCCAAAAAAGCTGTTCCAAATTCCAGAAAAGAAAAGACGCCTGCACCTGCGAAGGTTCAACCTAGAAAGGCCGTGCCTGTCACTAAAAAGAGTCGTGCAAAATTCCCGCTTGCCATTGAACCAATGTTGGCCAGCTCGGTTGATAAACCATTTACAAAAGATGGTTGGGTATTTGAGCCTAAATTTGATGGAATTCGCGCGATAGCTTATGTTAATGATGGCGAAGTGAAATTGCTTTCAAGGCGTGGACTAGATCTCACTTCCAGATATCCTGAGCTTGTAGAAGCTCTATTACTGCATAAAATCGATCTGATAGTTGATGGAGAAATTGTTGCCTTTGACGAAAAAGGAAAAACTTCTTTCCAGTTGCTGCAACGTGAATCAGGCGCTAGAGCGCGTGGTGTAAAGCAAGATTCCGCCAAAAAACTACCAATTCGATTTTTTGTTTTTGACGTTCTATCTCTGAATGGCAAAAGTGTGATGAAGAAAACATTCGTAGAGCGCAAAGAAATTCTGAAAGAAAATTTGATCGAGACTGATGACGTAAGAAGGGTCGACGATCTAGGTTCAGACGGCAATCGAGCCTTCATTGCTTGTTTGGAAAATGGACTTGAAGGAGTCATTGCAAAGCAGCAAAATGGTGCTTATGTTCCAGGGAAGCGCGTCTCTACCTGGCTGAAGCTAAAGGCGACTAAAACTTCTGAATTCATTGTCTGTGGATACACAGAGGGCAAAACGCCCAAAGATAATTCATTTGGTGCACTTGTTCTTGGATGCTACAACGATGATGGGCAGCTCATGTACGCCGGTTCCGTCGGAACCGGTTTTGATGAAACGACACGTGCCAATCTTCTAAAAATGATGACACCGTATAAAATTTCCGAGTGTCCTTTCAGCGTGCGCCCGCTTACAAAGTCGGTTGCGTCTTGGCTAAAGCCTAAGATGATTGTAGAAATAAAATATGCAGAGATGACAATGGATAATAAGCTGCGTATGCCTGTGTTTTTGCAAGTGCGTATGGACAAAGAACCTTCAAAGGTAACCACAGACAGCATAGTAGACATTTCTCATGTCGAACCAATTGCTAAAGGTAACAAGAGTAGAACGGTAAAAGAGGAAACTGGTCAAACGTCCCAAGTGATCTCGATAAATACTAAAAGACCAATTGTGGTTGAAGAGATTCGCGAGACGCCCAAATCAATTAAAGACAAAGGTACAAAAAACGATTTTGTATTGAAACAGCTAGATAATGATGACAATGAGTTGGAGATTGAGGCCGAGAACCACCGAATCAGACTAACCAGTCTCAATAAAGAACTTTTCCCTGGTACGAAAGCCAGTGGCGGACCAATCACGAAGCGAAATTACATCGAATATCTGGTTAAAGCTAGTGACTATATTCTGCGACATATTCACGCTCGTCCTTTTACACTTATTCGTTTTCCAAATGGGATAAGTGGACCTAAATTTTTCCAGAAGCACTGGACACAAAACCTTCCTAAGTTTGTTCAAACTATCGAATATTTTTCTGAGCATGATGAACAAGACGAGCAATTTCTTCTCTGCAACAATCTTTCAACACTGATCTGGTGCGGACAAATAGCCTCTTTGGAATTACACTCAGTGCATAGCCGAATAGAGAAAGAGCCCGATGCTCAGGGATTATCGATGAACTTTTCCAAGT
>JACMKL010000259.1 GCA_014380105.1 Candidatus Melainabacteria bacterium | reverse complement strand
TGCACGGCGACAAGGACGAAATATGCGCACCACGACATGCACACGCTTTGCTTGCAACCTCGAAGACAACAAACAAACAGCTTGTGCTCTTGCCTGGTGCCGGTCACATGCAGACCCGCAGCGAAGGCAAGTTGTTCGAGAACTCGATCATAAGTTTTCTACAAAGCCTTTAGCTTAAGTCTCTCCCCGTTAGTAGTGAGTCAAATAAGATACACAACTAAAAATTCTCGAAAACATGGTCGATCAGGCAGAACACGAAGTGGAACAAGAACAAAACTTCCTCGCCGCTGTGCATGCGTTAGGCGCACTCCAACGCGAACAACTGGAAGCAATTCAAAAGTTAGATAGCCTTGGTAAGGCAGAGAGCTATGCATGCGAACAGCTTCGTTTAGCAGAATATCAGGTGGCTAAATCTGAAGTTACGGTTAGTCAGAAACATGCGGTCCGGCTAGATGCCGATCAATTTTTTAGAGACTTAGAACCAGAGGGTATCGGTGTTCTAACTGAGCTATCGAGCGCGCGAAGGCATCTATGGTCAGTTGCCACTGGTGATGACGATGAAATTCTGCAGGCTGCACAGAGGTACGGACGGGCCGCAAAAGCATGGCAAACTTATTCTCCAAAGCATCACGCTGCTGTCGATGCGGTCAAAGTTGCGATGGAGGACTGGAAGCGAGCTAAACGCGAGCATGCTGTTTTAGTTGAGCGCCAAGAGGCATCAAGGCAGCAATTGCGGAGTGCTACACAGGAGTTGAACAAAGTCAGCGAGAAAGCGTATATGCGTATTGCGATTTTTGATCTTGAAAAAAATGTCGTTGATTTAGCGAACGCTTTTACTGGCATCGAGGAATTGAAGATTACATATGACTGTGTTGATACGAAAGACCTGAAGATAAATTTCACAGCGAAATAACTGTTTTGTTGTCGCAGCAGATCACCTTGAAATCAGACTTTTGGTCAAGGGTTGGCCTTGTCAGTGATCTAGTTGGAAATGGAGAAGTCACTGAGAACATGCTGAAGTACCAGCATTTTTTTTTCAGTGACTTTTCATTTTTAGCTTCCATGAGGGCGGCGATCCTGTCAAGCTGAGTGTTTTCGTTCAATTTTCGTCATTTCGGGCACAGGAAATAGGAAGAGTCACGACGCAACCTGCCTTCGCCGAATACTTGCGCTATCTCTTGTATGTACTTCATCATATAGTTAACCATCACCCAAAAATCAAAACCCTAAACAGGGCGCTGATTTAAGGTGATGAGGCTAGATTTAAAAAAAAATGAAGCGATCAAAAATCTCAGCGTGGTGCCAAGACTTTCAATCGCTTCAAGTTTTCATCGTGTAGCGTTCAGGAAATCGTCATCCGGAAGCGACCGATCAAGCGATCTGCCATTCCGTAGAAGACGTCGAACACGCGCACTTCGTTGTCCTTGCCGATGTTCTTGCCGAGGTCGACGCGCTCAACGATGCCGGTCGGGAAGACGACATTGTTGACGATCCCTTCCAGTTCTTCCTTGGTCTCCGGCTTGATGATGGGCTCAGGCGACACGTAAGTGATCTTATGCGGTTCGTCACCATCGTGAATGATGATGCCGGCAGCATAGCGACCCTGATAGCCCGAAGGACGAGTGGCAGAGGGAAACTGATCGACGCCGTGGAAGACTTCGAGCCAGCCCTTCTTGATGCGAACAGGCGCGGTGCCGGCACCACACTTGAACGAACCCCAGTCAGCGAGCGGCGCAAAGACCAGCTGCGATTCGACGACATTGAGAATATTCTTGATGTCGGCAAGCACGCTGTCGAGCGGAATGTACGCCATGCGGATGCACTGACGCTCGGTAGGCTCAGCTGCCAGAGTCGACTGCACAACGTCCATGCCATCATGTGCCGCGATGTTGACCATCGGTCGGTGATACATGACGATGCTGCGAACGCCGGAAGGCGAGATCACCGACTCGGGGAAGAATGCTGCGTCCTTGTCGTCGGGGTCGAGTCCGAAGGCGGCAGGGATGTTCAGCAAACCGATGCGGTGCCATTTGTAGCCGTCATAGGACCACGAGAGAGAGATGCGCGGACCGAGAGGACCAAATGACGTGTAGCACATCAAGTAGCGGTCGAGTTCGGGGATGAAGGTGACGCGAGCGTCTTCGCAGCCTTCGCCGCCGATGAACTCGCTTTTGCCTTCCGCGTTGATGCGACGACGACGTTCGTAGGAAGCCTGTGGCACGTGGGCAAAGCCGACTCGCGTGAAGGCGACTTCGTTGCCGGAGGCGTCAGTGGCGGGTTTTCCGTCAATCCAGATCTGGCGCATCATCTCGAGACGAGACTGATTGCCGACGGCGACCGAGCGCATCATAACGACGAGGTGACCTTCGCGATCGCGATAGACTGCCGGGTTGAGAACGCCTTCGGCCTGGAACTGTCCGCGAGGGGAGAAGACGACGCCAAGGCGTTCGATGTGAACGGTCGGGGTCGAGGTGGTGGAGTTAGTGAGCTTTTCCATTTTCAATGTGACCTTTCTACAGTCAAGCGGACGCTCAACTTTCACAACACCAAATCTTCCTCTTCCTTCACTTTCATAGAAAGCAAAGACAGATGAGGCAGATTTGGTCTAGCGAAGGGAGAGGTTGTCCGGAGATTTACAAGTTGAGAGTGAGAGAAATTAGGTAATGCCTTAAACCTAAGCTTTCACATGCGTAGAACCTAACGATTTCAGGACTTTTCCGGGTGTTGCACTTCGTGCGCCTCACAAACTACCGCGTGAGATGCCCGTAAATGGGGTTTTGTGGACTTGGAGAAACAGCTCAATAGCGCGGGTGTCACATAGCGCGAGCACTGCCATGAATGTACCTTAGTCCGTCTGTTGCGGTCGAAACGTCAGTGTATTACTGACATGAGTGTTCCAATCAACTGTCTGGAAACGGTGTTAAAACCTGGAATCGCGTTCAATTTACCCGCCCATTTTGAGGCGTTCACAACGGCTGCAATCAGCTTTTCGGTCTTTGCGAAATCGGGAGTTTTATCGTAGAGCCAGAAAGCTAAGATGCCCATGTGGACGAGCCAGAGCAGTTTAGCCGTCTCGGCACTGGTACTTTCAACTTCTTTGACGTCTTTTCCAGCCTTTAAGTACCGGGTGGCGAGCGCTTCGAAAAATTGAATGCTCTTTTCTCTAGTTTTGGTGGCGTCGGCATTCAGTGGCGAAATTTTGGAATCTGGATCAACTGATTCTTTCAGCACGACAATCAGTAATTTTCTGAAAGGACTGAGGACTCTCATTTTGAGGCGGAGAAAGTCTTCAAACGCTTCCGCCAAAGTTTTTTGTTTCTGCCCACTGCGCTGATATTCTTCAAAGATTTGCGCATTAATGCGCTCATAAAACAGAAGCACGAGCTCTTCTTTTGAGCGGCAGTAATAGTACAGCGCACCCAATCCAAGCTTGCTCTCGCGCGAGATGTCGCGCATTGTTGTTTCGTGAAAACCTTTTGTTTGAAAGAGCTCCGCTGACACATTTAAAACTCGCTCAAAAGTCCGCTCGCTCTTGGGTGTAAGTAATTTTTTCTGAGGTTCTACTGGCACTTTTGACTCCATTAAGTTGCTCTTTTCAAAAATTATTTAGCTCGGGTGCAGGTCATATCTGATTGTAGGATTAGTCCCTTACCTATGTTCAGCGGGTACGCCTTTTGGGGATTTTGGAACGGCGCAATTACCCATTTGCCACTTTTATCTATAACCGCTATGTACTGCCCGTAAGCAGACGGCGAATTATATTTCAATCTTTCAGCCTGATTAAAACGTCGTGGGTCTGGCAGAAAAACAAATCGTTTGGACGTATTATCTAGACCTCCATATAATTTCAGCACTGCCAATCCGGACTTGTATGAATATGCAGTTCCCTCGAATGGACCGACCATATATTTTCCTGCTTCATCAATAAAAGCGGCTCTCTCATCGAGGCAGGTAACAGCTGCCCGACCTTCAGTGAATTGCTCTCCTCTATAAAAATGTGGTGGAATGACAAACTGACCACTTGTGTTAATGTAGCCTACAAGCGCGTTTAACTCGGCTTTCTTAACCGGTTTAAGATTGGTCGTCTTAAATTTCGAAGCATCTTGAATGCCGCGAATTAGTTTGAGAAAACTTTGAGCAAGCGCACAATCCGAATTCATGTCTAATATCTGACCCAGAGAAAAGGTTTGCGCATTCCTTAAAATTGGGACCAAATTCTACAATTTGACCACCGCACCCAAGTGCACTGTGGGCGATCACAGTATTGGAAAATATTGCCAGCGAAAGCGCAATACAGGCTGATGATTTCATGGCGACCTCCTATTTTGTTCTCGCATCAATCAGGCGAGATCTTTTGACGATGTCTCTTTTGCTTGAATACGAAATCCGAAAGTAAAGCTGAGTACCAAAATTAGAGGTAGAGCATAGAGAGCAAAAACAAGCGCCAGATAGATTGCGCCCCCAAAGTCAATCGTGGGTGAGGGATTCGCAAAACCGCTCGCGGTTACCGCGCTGGGGCATGGTGCTAGCGTTTGAAGATAGCGCTCGTACAATTGCTGCGCAAGTTTGACAATGAAAGCCGAAATGCTCAAGTACGAAAAAAGCTTCCAGAATTTCGACTGCGTATCACCGTTTGCTTCATCACGTTTGATGAGCCAAATTGGAACGGTAATCCACGACCAGAATAAGGTGCACCAAATCCACGGTGTAGTCAGCTCTTTTCTATGATTGGCTGAATCTAAAACTAACCATGCTGTCGGAAAAGCGCCCAGGGTTACAAGGGCAATTGCTGAACTATAGATGACTGATTCCACGCTCAGATTGTAGTTGGTGGCAAACATACCCCACAGCGCAGGGAACCGAACTGCAAATAAAAAGATGTGCATAGGCAGTGGAATAAGTGCAGACAGGCATATGCCGGCTGAATAGAACAGGACAGGTAGACCAAGATAATCTAAAAATCCAACTTGTCGACCTAACATGACCCTCACCTCGTTTTTCGAACGTGTTCTATTTTTAGAATAGACTCATGGGCGCGCTTTGTCAAGACTACCGAACGTGTTCGAAAATCTGTACGAGTGTTGAAGTCGGTTTGAATTGAAACCCCAAACCTAACCAGTCATTGCTAGGACCACTCCACGCGATCCATCTGCGGATCGTTAGAAATTAAGCTGTCGATGTCTAGAAAAGCGCGCTTGGCCAGAGCCTCGCCGTTTTTGCCTTTGAACCATTGTCCAGGATTAAGTGGATTCTTCTCAAATTCCACCATAATTCCCCATTCCGGCTCACCATCTTCTTCGCCCATATCGCCTACGGCATACGAAACGGCAACCCAGACTGTCAGCTTTTCTTCTGTTATCCAGAAGCCCCAGCCATAATCTTCCTGGGTGACTTCCGAACAGTTGTAGCCGCGCGGTGAGAGGCGTGTCTTCAGCCATTTAGCAAATTGGCTGCCGGGCATGCCGTTGCAGCGGTCGCGGTCCCCTTCGAGGGCGGTGGAAAAGAGTTTTGTTTTAACGCGGAGGCTGAGCATGATTGAATTTTTGACCCCTTTGGAGTTTTTAAATACTATCATTTGCCAAAAGGTAAAATTCCCAAATAAAAGCCCTTCACTCGCGTGAAGGGCTCCCCCGTTGTAAGGCTTTTTTGTTCGATTATTTGCGCAGGATTTTCTTAACAGCTGGGTTTTTTGCTGCTAGTTCATTGAGGTCGCAGTGCACAACATCACCAGGGTGAAGTGTTGGCTTGTAGCCAGGATGATCTTTGGAGAAGCGAGCATGTTGCTCAGTCATCAATGCGGTCATCACTGCAAAAACTTCATTGTTGGTGGCTTTTACACCAGCATCATTCATCGCTTCTTTGACCACATGCCAGTAGCCTTGACCCTTGGTGACGGTGTAGTCGTTGATGCCGGTCTTTTCCGGTCTGGTTGGTTCAATTACTTCAATTTTTGGCTCTGGGCAAAGTGGTGCTTCTTTGATTTCATTGGCGAATTCATCGTCACCGTGCTTGCCTGCTACATGCATGTTGTCGGCGATATTGTCGTAGTCATTGCTGCTATTCACTGACGTGGCATCAAAACCACCTTTGCGGGCTAATTTGTTGACGCCGAATCCGGAACCGCCCAGGCGTGCTTTTTCGAATTCTGATTGTCTGCCTTCCATGATGCTCTTCACGTATTCGGCATTTTTCTCAGTGTAGACACCCTCACCAGGAGTGGCACGGTATTGCTCCATGAACAATCTTTCTTCACGGTGGCTGACTCTGCCATTTTTATTGAGATCAAGACTGGCCATCAGGGTTTGACCATTTTCGGTTTCTTCGAAAAGTGGTGCCATTGCTTCACGGGCATTTTCTTGCTTGCGACCTTTTTCAGTTCTCTTGTCGCTCAGACCTAAGTATCTGTCGATGTCGGTTTGTTCGATAACTTTTCTGGTGTTGCCGTTGTCTGTCTTGCGGGCAACCTCATGGAAGAAGTCGCGCTTGCCTTCTTGCTCCATGAATACGTTTGCAAATACTGAATCTTTGCCTTGTACTTTTCTGAGTTCGCTTCTATCGATCATGCCGTCTGGACCAGGAAGATCGTTTCTCTTGCGTGATTCAGTGTCAAGATTGTGAAACTCTGCATTCGCCCATGCTACAGCGAGATCAGGCATTAAGCCTTTGCGTTGAAGTTCGCTTGTCACTCCCGTCCAATACTGATTGAGTTCTTGTTGGGAAGCGCAATTGTGCTCATTTGCGTATTGTTGATAATTTTGTTGCAATGCTTGGTAGGCGCGCTCTGCACCACCAGCCAATGGGTCACGTGCAATTTTTTCAACGTTAGCAACGATTGGATCAATTTCAGACATGGTGGGAAACTCCATATTTGTTTCGCGGGGGGATGCTAGTAAGATGCGCCCGCAACATAACATTCACATCACACTAAACACCTTCAATCTTCGTAATTTGCCCATGGGCACTGATCTTCGGGTTGTCGCTTAGTACCGTAAAAGAAAGAAACAGCCGCTTGCGGCGGCTGTTCTTGTGTCGGCTATTTTGTTTTCTGAATATCAAACAGTGTCACTTATATTGTTTGCTGTTTCTCGCTCTAAGAGTGCTTTCACTGTCGCCTCAAACTCTGGAAAATGGCGACTGGCGAAATACGGCAATAGATGACTGTAATGCATTTTTAAAACACGACCAACCACACGCCTGTCAGACCGTGGTCCTACACAAAATGCCTTTAATAGAGGCATTAATGCCTTTTCGTGTTTCATCCAACCGAGTAAATGCGCAGCCGCTCTGCGAGCTTCATCTTCACCATTTTCGAGTTCCCATTCCAGGGTTGGTAAGCCGGTCTTTTTAGAGATAACTTTCAAACCTTGTTTTGCTCGATTGATAGAGAAAAATCCGCTACCTATTTCGAGATTCTCAACTAACTTACGTACAACAATGCGTCTATTGAGCGGAGATTTCGAAGAATATTCAAGCGCATACTGAAGTAGTGGCACTTCCCACGACTTCAATTTCATTGCTGTCGGCATTGAATTTGATGTCGAACCGCGCATCAATTTTTGAGTAATGCGCATCGCTTTATCAAAGGCTTCCAGTTTTAAAATCTCTGCAGGAGCCACTTCAGCTATATGTTTGGTGATTACCAATTCTTGCTCAAGTGTCAATTCCAAAGCAGGAGTAGCAGGCAGTTGAGGCAACCTCGCCTGAAGAGCGATATTGTTGGACGCAGTCATTGAGCTATTTGCAGGCTCAGCAAAAGGTGCAAAATATTGAGTGGAAAAGGCTGACGCCGTAGCTTCAGTCATTCTTATAACCTCGGGTAAACAGCACAGACGGGGAGCTGTGGCTTGAGGTTACATTATTAGCTGAACATAACATTCACGTCACACTAGGAAAAAACGCTAGTGCTGGGCGCCTTGATGTTTTTTCCCTTTAGTATGCGATTCGCTGTCGTCATAAAATTCGAGTACATCACTTAAATGTCCGCTATCGAATAATTCGCTTTCAGTTTTCACTTTCTTAAGTCCAGTCAGTATTGGAGGCGCTATCACCAGTTTTTTATTTTCAATTTTTTCCAGAGTGGCGAGAACATCATATGATTCGCCAAAACCATCGACAGGTTTAAAACTCAGAGGTATAGCATCAGAACTGGGAACGCAGGCGATTCTGCATAGTAACTGTTTTGCTCCAAGCGGAATCAGTGGCTCTCTCAAATAGCTGCCTTTGAAAGAAGTGAGTGTCGCGTATCGCTCCGTTTCGCCCTTCGCGACCTTGTTTTTAAAGGCATTGCTGGTTTGAAAAGAATAGTTCGCAACTTCATGACCATCAACTTTCTTCATCAGTGGGTGAGCAATTTTGATAAATTGCGTTACATTGGAAATCTCGTTGCCGAGCCGTCCTATCAAAGATCCCAAAAACTTTTTGTGCTCAAACTCAATGTATGTTTTAGTTGTATCGTTAATAAAAAGGACGTTCCAATTTGGTGCGGTGCTGTAAATTCGGTACCCTTGCTTGGGCTGCGAAACCATCAAGGCTATTGATGTTACTAACACGTGCTGTTTGCCAGCTGCCAGGCATAGTTGTTTAAAACTCCAACCGGTTTGCTGATTGGATTTAACAGAGTCTTTCTGAGGAGTGTTGACAGCGCTCTTCAGAGCGTTCGGATGAGCTTGTGCGTCGGAGCAAATCGAAAAAGTGAGAAACGATGCGATCAGAAAAAATCTAAATCGTAAATCGAAATTGTTGAAAATATCGATCACTTCAGAGACCTTCTTCTAGCTCTTCAGACAGAACCTTGAGTTCTAAAACTCATGATAGCTTACGATTCTTTCTTGACTATAAGACTAAGCTATCAACTTAAGCTCGCGTGATCATCACGCTCAACTCACGCTGTTGCATCTATTATCGTTTTACGCCCGCTTACTGTTTGCATTTGCGTTTTTAAAAACTTGAAAGATTTCACCTTAAGGGGTAGTCGATGATTGGAAATAACACTCCAGCCTTTAGTTTCAATGCCTCCCCCGTTGGTGAAACTGCCGCCTATAACCTTTCAAATTTACTGCAAACAAATCGTTCTCAACCTGCGTACGAGCTTCCTGTTGGAGAAATAGTTAGCGGTCGCTATCGCATTTTGTCCAAAATCGGACATGGTGGTATGGGCATTGTTTATCAAGTCGAGCAGGTTTTTCTCAATAAAATTCTTGCCCTGAAAACGCTTGATGCAGGCTGTAATTCTGAAACTGCAGTACGACGTTTTCAGATTGAGGCTCGCACAGCTTTTGCCATTGACCATCCGAATTTAATTTCTGTGCATGACTTTGGTTTGCTCGAAGATAAAACTCCGTTTTTGGTCATGGATTATATTCAAGGACGCACCCTGGCTGAACGTTTGAGTCAGGATGGCACAATTCATTTTGAAGAAGCGATTCCGCTCTTTGTGCGGATTTGCTTCGGATTGTCGTACGCACACGGTAAAGGCGTCATTCATCGTGATATTAAACCATCAAACATTATGTTGGTTGATGGCTTAGATAACGACAATGACGATCGCGTCCGTATTGTAGATTTCGGAATTGCCAAATTTACTCAGGTCGAGAAGAGTCAAATCCAGGCTCTGACACGCACCGGAGAGGTCTTTGGCAGCCCTCTCTACATGAGTCCCGAGCAGTGCATGGGCAACACTGTCGATCAGCGCGCAGACATCTATTCGCTCGGTTGTGTCTTCTTTGAAGCTTTGACAGGAACTCCCCCGTTTGTTGGCGCCAATGCGTTGTCTACAATGATGCAACACCTCGGAGAGAAACCGCCGACATTGAAAGAGGCGTCCATGGGCAGGGATTTTCCTGCTGAGTTAGAGCAAATAGTAGCCAAAATGCTCGCTAAAAATGGAGATCATCGCTATCAAAATATGGGTCTGGTTACTCGTGATCTTGGAATGCTTTTGCAAGAACAAAAAGTTGTCGTGAATGTCGTCAGTCCCATAGTTTCTTACACAAAATCTGTCAAATTTTCCCACTTGCAAAATGGCGGAAAGTCTCTCAGTGTAAGCGTTGTGCAACTATGCGGAATTGTCGCAAGCACAGCACTTCTTGCAGCTGTCGCAACCTCATTTTCGCTGAAGATATTCGAGCTCAATTCTGTCAGTCGAGATTTATTTATCAAGCCTGCTTCAGTAGTGCAAATGGAACAGAATTCGCTAGCTCAAACGCATCCATTGCGCGTGAGCCTCTTTACGCCACTATACGAGTTAATTTCGCAAGAACGTTTTGACGAAAAACTGGCGATGTCGCGTCACAAGAAGAAGTTCAAATTACGTGCTGTAAAGCTGCCCGTGGGTGCGTTTGAGGCGCTGAGCCGTGAGAAAAATATTCGCGATCTGGATTTGATGGGCTGTCTTCTTGATAGTAAAAAAGTAAGCTTTTTAAAGGGATTAACTGCGCTCGAGCATCTTACTCTTTCACAAACAAATTTAACTGATGAAGCTGTGCCAGAGCTCGTTCAGCTCTCCAGTGTCAGAGAATTGGAAGTGTCGTGGACAAATTTGTCTTCAGCAGGTATTTCGAAATTATTTGCCATGCCAAAGCTAGAACGTCTGGAAATGAGTGGACTGTCTGTTACTGACCAGATGTTAAAGGCAGCAGCGAATTCGAAATCACTGAGCGGCTTATGCATGCGCAGCACAAAAGGTTTGACCGACTCGAATATTCGCTTGCTTGAGAATTCTAAATTGGTAGCCATCAAAATTGAAAGCACCGGCATAACTGATGTGGGTCTGCAAGTTTTAGCGAAAATGCCGAAGCTATCGTTTGTATCAATTGGACGCAGCAAAGTAACGATGGGAGGCATCGAAAATTTGCTCTCACTACGAAAACTCAAAACGCTCTGCTACGAAGAAAGTTCCAGCATTACGGAAGTAGGCATGGCTGAGCTGGCAATTAAATACCCGCTTGTTCGCTTCCGCAATGTTTTGAAGGCAGATAGGTCGTTCGATTAGAGACCTAGTTGTCTGGCAATCACGAGCTTCTGAATTTCTGAAGTGCCTTCGCCAATTTCGCACAGCTTTGCGTCTCTAAGGAAACGTTCTGCTGGGAAATCTTCGATATAGCCGTACCCGCCGTGGATTTGAACACAGAGGTTGGCTACGCGGCTGGCAATTTCGGAAGCAAATAGCTTAGCTTGCGAACCTTCCATGGTCACTCTCTTGCCGTGGTCTTTCATCCAGGCAGCATGATAAAGCATCAGCCTCGCTGCATGAATTTGAGTAGCCATGTCGGCAAGGTAGCCCTGGATAAATTGATGTTTGCCGATTGGCACTCCGAAAGATTCACGCTGTTTGGCATATGTCAGAGCTGAGTCGAATGCCGCTTGAGCAATTCCGAGTGCCAGAGAGCCAATTGAGATACGGCCGCCTTCGAGTGTCGTAAGAGCTTGTTTGTAGCCTTCGCCAACTTCGCCAATGATATTGGCTTTAGGAATTCTGCAATTGTCGAAAGTCAGGCTGGCTGTGGGCGAGCCACGCATGCCCAGTTTCTTTTCGACCTTACTGACGTAATAACCTTCGGTGCCTGTTTCAACAACAAAGGAAGAAATTCCTTTGCGACCCTGGCTCTGGTCGGTCATAGCCATGATGATGGCGACATGAGCGTCCGTTGCGTTAGTGATGAATTGCTTTGTGCCGTTGAGAACCCAGTGATCGCCGTCTAGTTTGGCGGTTGTCTTCTGCATTGATGCATCAGAGCCTGTGCCTGGTTCGGTTAAAGCCCAGCAACCAAGCCATTCGCCGGAAGCCAGCTTCGGTAGATATTTTTTCTTTTGTTCGTCAGTGCCAAACAATTTGATCGGGTTGGTGCCGAGAGAACAGTGCGCCGCATAGCTAAGTCCTGTTGATCCGCAAGCGCGACCGATCTCTTCGCAAGCAATGGCATAACTTCTGTAGTCGAGTCCTGCGCCTTCGTATTCTTCTGGAACCAGAACGCCGAGCAGTCCGAGTTTGCCGAGTGCCTCAAAAGTCTCTTTAGGAAAACGTGCATTACGGTCTACTTCTTGAGATTTTGGTGCAATTTCGCGGGTGGCAAAATCGCGCACCATTTCGCGCAAATCCTGGTGGTCCTGGTCTAGAAACTCACCAAAAGGCTGCACATCGGATGCATTGAGGGTAGTTGCCACAGCGGTTCTCCTTTAATTTGAAAAGCAAGCAGCTCGTCAACAACGACAGGCGCGGTTGCATATCCTGTCAGCCGGAAAGAAGGTCGCAGCAATTCAGGGTGCACTGATCATAGCGATTAAAAAGGAGATTCCGTCAGGATTTACAAATCTTTCACACCATTGCCGACTTTCTGCCCAAACGCAGTGCTTGTCGCTAGGTGTTAGCCGCGTGAATCGTTTAGTACGTCAACTCTTTGCAAATGCGCTCAAGTCTTTCAATCGGTGCTGGGGCGCTCGCTTGAGAAATATTCTTCGATGGCGGTCACTATCCGCTTGGAAGCTTCGCCGTCTCCGAAAGGATTTACAGCACTCGACATGCTCTTGTAGCTTTCTGGAGTATTGAGCAATTCGCGAGCGGCCGAAACAATGCCATCTTTCATCACGCCCACCAATTTGGCAGCTCCGGCAGTGACTGCTTCCGGGCGCTCGGTGTTTGTTCTCATCACCAGCACTGGTTTTCCGAGTGCAGGAGCCTCCTCCTGAATGCCACCAGAGTCGGTCAAAACAAAATTGCATTTGCGCATGGCGTAGACGAAAGGCACATAGTCCAATGGTTCTACGCAGATAAGACGCTTGTGTCCGGCAAAAACTGGTTCGATAGATTCTCTGACGATGCGGTTTTTGTGGATTGGATAGAAGATTTGCACGTCTGGAAATTCTTCTGCAATTGCTCGCAGTGCTAAGGCAATCTCGCTCATGCCCTGTCCCCAGTTCTCGCGCCTGTGGGCGGTGACAAGTAAAACCCGATATTTTTCAAAGTCGACGTCAGCAAAAAGCGACTGGTCGACAGCAGATTCATCGAGACGCCGCGATGTATCTAAAAGCGCGTCGATTACGGTATTGCCTGTCTGGAAAACGTTGTCAACGATGCCTTCTTTGGCAAGATTTTGAACAGCCAGCGGAGTGGGCGCGAAGTGAAGAGTGGCTAAGCGACCGGTCAGACGGCGAGACATCTCTTCCGGAAATGGGTTGTAGCGATCTTCTGTGCGCAACCCAGCTTCTACGTGACCGACAGGAATTTTTTTGTAGAAAGCGGCCAGCGAGGCTGCCATAACCGTGACTGTGTCGCCCTGAACGAGAATCATGTCAGGATTGACCTGGTCGAGAATTTCGTCCATCGCCTTGATAACTCGGGCGGTCAGATCTGAAAGGGTCTGTCCGTGTTTCATCAAATTGAGGTCATGGTCAGGTGTTATGCCAAACCATTTCAACATTTGATCCAGCATCTCGCGATGCTGGGCGGTGAGAGTGACAATTGGCTCCAAATGTTCGGAGCGGTGCAGAGCATGGACGACCGGGGCAAGCTTGACAGCTTCCGGACGCGTGCCAAACACACACATGACGCGCTTTTTCATTCCGTGGATTCTACCCCATTTGCAGTCTCATACAGGGCAAACTGCTTGTTAGGTTCTGGAAAATTTGCGTTCAGTCACAGGGTGTGTTGTAAGGAGCTTTGATCTAAGCAGATCTACGATGACTTCTGAATCTGATAGACTCGTGGCAACTGCATCTGGTGGCTCTTGCCGAAGTGCGTATTTGCAGTTATCTGGGTGGCCCGGTCTAAAGTCTTTCAAGACGGCACGAAAATTTTACTAAGAAAGCGCCAGAGGTTGATGTGGACGTAATTGTTGAAGGAAAAATCACGCCTGAAGAAGGCATCGATGAAGTCATCCAGACTGTAATCGATCTCAAGGCGGTGCAACACGCAATTTTGCGAGTCACTTGTTCTGATTCAGAGCTTCAGGGACGCGTCGCTTTCTCGCAAGGCGGCTATATCTTGGGTGGTCAGGTCACCGAGTCAGGCGAAACCGGTTATGCGGCGGTGAAGCGCTTGCTGGAAGTTCGCAAAGGCAACTATGCAATCCTTGATCCGGGTCGCACGTATGTACCGGAAGTGAATCAGAGTTTGTGGATTAAGGGCGAAAAGGTAATCGACAGATTGCCGAATTTGCCAGAAACTGTTGATGATTTGCTCGATGCAAATCCGGAAGCCCTCGCTCAGAAGATGGAGAATACTCCGATCGGTCGTATCGATGTAAAAACCGACCGTTCTGAGGACGCTAAAAATGCTCCGCACACCACGGTAGAAGACGTCAAAAGTAAGGCAAGACAATTGGATCTATCCGGATACCGCTCAATCAAGCAAATCGTGATCTATGGCGTTGCTGCCATTATCGGCTCGTGGATCGCAATTACATACGGTGGCGAAATCGGCGACTGGTTGGTGACTATTACACCGCAGTGGTTCTAGTCCCGGAAGTTGTTGAATTCGAGAGTTCAGGAATGGCGCGCCGTTCTCTGATTTTTTGTCCGAAAAACATCAAAATTTCCGACCGAAATGATCAAATTGGTCGGGAGAAATTGCCACTTCTTTTGGCTTTCCATGGCGGTCTTGGACGTCCAGAGCAGATGGAGAAATTGACAGGGTTTATGGCGCTTGCCGAAACTTACGGAATTTGCGTGGCATATCCTGAGGGCATTAAGCGCTATTGGAACGACGGACGGGACCTTGAGAAACGCCGGGGCATCGACGATATAACATTCGTTGAAAACCTCATCGATCATCTGCGCGAGTCATTACCAATCGATCAAAAACGCGTCTATGCTTGCGGGATTTCGAACGGCGGATTTTTTTGCCAATATCTTTTAACTCAGTCCTCGTCTAGATTTGCGGCTGTTGCTTCTGTGGCTGCAACAGTTCACGAACCGATGTTCATGTCTCTTAGGCCTGCTGAGCCTGTGCCGATTATGTTTGTAGTTGGAGATGAAGATCCGGTTGTTCCATATGCGGGCGGAGAGATTGAATTGGCGGGAAAGAAATCGGGGACAGTAGTTGCCTTCGAACAGGGGCTCAGATACTGGGTCGAGCATAATAAGGCGCTTACTCAAGCGCGTGAAAGTATTCTCGAATCGGTTGTGGCACATGACCCAACCCGTATTCGTCGGATCGACTTTGACGCCACCGCCGGTGGGGCGCCGGTGGTGGTTTTTGTCGTGGAAGGTGGGGGGCATACCTGGCCTTCCGGCTGGCAATTTTTCAGAGAGAGATTTATCGGAAAAACCAGTCGGCAATTAGATGCCAGTCGAGCCATTCTCGACTTCGTCATGCAGTATTCGAAGTGACTTAACACTTATTGAGCTTGTTGACGCTAAGTAAGCTAGGTAAGCCTCTAATGTCGCGCGTAATGATCGTCGCGCGTAAATGAGATCTTCCCAGTGCTAAATCCTCGCGCGAGAAAG
>JACMKL010000258.1 GCA_014380105.1 Candidatus Melainabacteria bacterium | reverse complement strand
TCTCGCCATTCACACGAGCAGAGTGCAATTAGAAGAGCGCTAACTTGCTCGCTCTTTTCGGCTACAACGGCTGCGTCGCAGCCCGGGAAGGGTAAGGTTGGAAGATTATGAAGTACGCCACCTTCAAAAGGGGCTACTTGCGCGGCATTGATGTTTGGGAGATAAGTCATGCTTCAGTTGTAATATGCGTGCATGACATAGCCTTGACACAGATCAGGCGTCAACAAATCATTTGGATTAAAACTGAAAATTAAGTGCGCCAACTCGTTCTACGAGACGTCACTCTCGATTTTGTAGCCCATGCCTTTGATGGTCGTAATAATGGATGGCTTTCCGTCAACGTCGAGTTTCTTCCGCACCCGCGTCACGCACTGCCGCACCGCATCTTCCGACGACTCCGACTCCGAATGCCAGACCCTGTCAAGTAAATCGTCAACACTGAAAATCTGATCTTTGTGACGCATCAAAAATTCTAGAAGCGCCAACTCTTTTGCGAGCAGATCGACGCCCACGCCGTCGCGTGTTGCCTTTCCGGCGCCCGGGTTCAAAGTTATGCCGCGCATACTTAAAACATCGCCTGTAAGACCGGCGGGACGCCTGAGGAGGGTTTTAACCCGCGCCAGAAGTTCTCTCATATGGAATGGTTTGGGCAAATAATCGTCGGCGCCTGAGTCGAGCCCTTCGACGCGGTCTTCAATGGCGCCCTTGCCAGTCAGCATTAGAATTGGCACGCTGCCGCCGCCTGCCCGATAATTGCGGCAAACGTCGAAACCGTTTACCTTGGGCAAGCCGACGTCTAAAATTGCCAGATCATAGGAATAAAGTTTTAAGCGATCGGAAGCCTCTTGCCCATCGCGCACTTTTTCGACCACATAATTATTGGTCTCTAGCGTGTCAGCCACGGCTTCCAAGACCAGGTCATCGTCTTCTACTAGTAAGATTTTCGCCATGATTGACGTTTTGTCCCTCGTTCTCAAATAATCTTCCCA
This sequence comes from Candidatus Melainabacteria bacterium, assembly GCA_014380105.1. Lineage (GTDB taxonomy): Bacteria > Cyanobacteriota > Vampirovibrionia > Obscuribacterales > Obscuribacteraceae > QKMZ01. The sequence continues at coordinate 4,751 of JACMKL010000258.1, read as the reverse complement.
TAGAAATACTCAGACAACCAAAAGTCGCCACTTGGCAAGGAGCACGCTAGACAAAGCGAAAAGATGAAAACCAGTCTCACCAATTTGAGCCTGAGCCAGCAGACAATGCTGCTTATCTCGATTGCACTTGGCTTTCAGGTCCTGTTCGTCGGCTCCTTGACCTATGCGCACCTGCAAGTCCAGAAGCAATTCGAGGAAGAGGCGCATTCGCGGCGCCTCTTGTCAAAAGGGAATGCGCTCCTGCTCTCACTTCTGCGCCTGGCTGGCGCTCAAGGGATGTACCAGCTCAACAAAGACCCGCGTTTTCGCGAACAATATGAGGAAGGGCTCGTAAAACTGACAGAGCGCACTAAAGATTTGCGCGCGCTACAGGCACAAGGAACTGGTGACGCTTCTAGCAAGGACGTGGCGGTTTTGGCGCAGACCGTAGAGCGCACACTCGAACTTTTCCAACAAGCCAAGCAAGTTTTCGAATCGGAAGATCAGGAAGGCATGAAGCTGGCACTTTTCAATGTCGCGCGTGAAGTGCCAAAACTCGAGCGCCTCAACCTCCAATTTATGGAACGTCAGGAGCAACGTGGCAAAGTCGCGGCAAAGGCGGAAGATGACGCCAGGAAATTTGTGCAAACAGTGGTTTACGGTGGGCTGGCTGCCAATATTTTTGTGGTGGTGACATTGCTTGTTTGGTTTAACCGGACGACTTCCAGGCGTTTCAATATTTTGTCGCGAAACATTTTTTCACTGGGCGCGAGTAAAACTCTGACTGCACCAATTACCGGCTCGGACGAAATTGCCAAGCTGGATTCGGTTGTTCATGAGGTTTCTGATGCACTAATTATCGCGCGCCGCAAAGAACAAGCGATGATACAAAATGCGGTCGATGTAATTTGCACGCTCGACAAAGATGGCAAATTTCATAACGTCAATAATGCCGCTCAGCGTATCTGGGGACGTGACCCAGAAGGGTTAATTGGCAGCTCGTACAAAAACATCATTCCGGAAGACGATTGGGAAGCTACAGACCATGCGATGAACAACATCATCAAAGGCGAAGGCGCCGAACTTTCCGGCTCATTTGAAAATCGTGTGCGTCACGGTGATGGCACACTTGTCGACGCATTATGGACTGCTTTCTGGTCGTCGGAAGAAAATAGTTTGTTCTGCGTTGTGCATGACATTTCAGCCCGAAAAGAGGCTGAGAGGTTAAAACAAGAAGTATTGGCGATGGTCACGCACGATTTAAGATCGCCTCTAACATCTCTGCAACTTACACTAAATGTATTGCAGAGCGGATCGATTGACGGCTCAAGCGAAAAGGCAAAATTAATGCTTGGGCGCGCTGAGATGTCGGTCGGCAAGCTCATTCAGCTCATCAATGACTTACTCGATATCGACCGCATCGAGTCGGGCAGATTCGCACTTGATGTAGCAAAAGTAAAGGACGATGTGATGATCACTCAGTCAACTGATCTAATTCATCACATGGCTGAATCAAGAAATATTCAGATTGAAACATTAGCGATGGGCGCAGAGTTAGAATGCGATGAAGAGCGCATTGTGCGTGTATTGACCAATCTGTTGTCGAACGCCATAAAATTCTCGCCGGAAGGCTCAAAAGTAACAGTGTCAACGCGAGTCGAAAACGAACATGTCGAATTCAATGTGATTGACCGCGGTCGAGGATTGCCACAAGACGAACAAGAATTGATCTTCGAGCGCTACCATCAGGTTAATCAGAAAGATGCAGCGGAAAAGAAGGGCAGCGGGCTTGGACTGACAATTTGCAAAGCGATCGTGGAAGCACATCAGGGCACCATTGGCGCCACCAGCCAGGCAGGCGAGGGCAGCACTTTTTGGTTTAGATTGCCGCGCGAAAATTCAGCCCAAACGAATAAAGGCTAAACATGGCGCCCCCGAAGAAACCAACCGAAACAGAGCAAACAAATCACTTCGTGACAGTGCGTGGCGCCCAACAAAACAATCTTCGCAATATCGATGTAGACATTCCTCGTAATGCGTTCGTCGTATTCACGGGTGTGTCCGGCTCGGGAAAATCGTCGCTTGCGTTTGGGACGATCTACGCTGAGGCTCAAAAGCGCTACTTCGAATCCATTGCGCCATATGCTCGTAGGTTGATCTCGCAACTGCCTGCGCCAAAAGTTACCGAAATAAGAGGACTTCCGCCCGCAGTTGCGCTTCAGCAAAGACGGGGAGACCCAACTTCGCGGTCATCGGTCGGTACTTTAACCACCCTTTCCAACTCTCTCCGCATGCTATTTTCGAGAGCCGGCACTTACCCTGACGGTGTAAAAGAACGCCTGGACTCTGACGCCTTCTCGCCTAACACCCCGGCAGGAGCGTGCGACAGCTGCCACGGTATAGGCATCGTTCATGATGTTACCGAAGAATCGCTTGTGCCGGATCCTGACCTGACTATTCGCGAAAAGGCAGTGGCGGCTTGGCCTGGTGCATGGCAGGGAAAAAACTACCGAGACATTCTAGCGACACTCGGCTATGACGTGGACAAACCATGGAAAGATTTACCGAAAAAAGAGAGAGAATGGATTTTATTTACGGACGAAAAGCCCATCGTGACGGTCCATGCAGAACGTGAAGCACATCGCATTCAACGCCCCTATCAAGGCACATACATGAGTGCTGCCAGTTATGTTCGTCACACCTTTACCACCACTAATAGTGCCACGCTTCGCAAGCGTGTGACACAATTTATGAAAGCCTCAAACTGCCCGGAATGCAACGGCAAACGCTTGAAGCCTTCTTCTCTAGCCGTCAAGTTTGCTAATCACGACATCGCCGACCTTGGTCATATAGCGCTTTCAGAACTTTCAAAAATTCTGGTATCAGCAAAAGAATTGAAATCGGATGTTGCCAAACTAATAGTTGAAGATCTTGTTGAGCGCATAAAGTTACTTACTGAGTTAGGACTCGATTATCTTGCTTTGGACCGATCGACTCCCACCCTGTCCTCTGGTGAATTGCAGCGCCTGCGTCTCACAACACAGCTTCGCTCTGGTCTTTTCGGTGTAGTTTATGTTCTAGATGAACCATCAGCGGGATTGCATCCAGCCGATACAGAAGCCCTGCTTAAAATGCTCGAACAATTGAAAGAAGCAGGTAATTCTCTCTTTGTAGTCGAACATGAAATTGATGTGGTGCTCAAAGCGGACTGGATAATAGATCTCGGACCAGGTGCCGGAGAAGGTGGAGGAGAGCTTCTCTACAGCGGCAACCTCGACGGCTTTAAAAATGCCAAAAATTCAATTACGCAAAAATATCTTTTTGAAATTAAGTCTAAGAAAAAGCGCACTGTTAGAAAACCAGCGGGCTGGCTGGCGCTTAAATCAATAACCAGGCACAACCTTCAAAACCTTGATGTCGACTTTCCTTTGGGAATACTTACTACTGTAACCGGAGTATCCGGCTCAGGAAAATCAACGCTTATCAGTCAAGTTTTGGTAGATACTGTAAAACTAAATCTCGATAATTCCATTGACACCAAAAATTCCAAAGATGATGAGGAAGAGCTTGAGGAGTCGGAGGAAGACGAAGAAATTGATGCCTCTGCTCCCGCCATTGTCGAAGGCATCGACGCAATCAAAAGGCTTGTCTGCGTAGATCAAAAACCAATTGGACGAACACCGCGCTCTAACCTGGCAACATATACGGGGCTGTTCGATCACATTCGAAAAAAATTTGCCTCAACTCCCGACGCAAAAGCACGCAAATATACTGCGGGACACTTTTCTTTCAATGTCTCAGGTGGAAGGTGCACAACTTGTGAGGGCGAAGGCTTCATCTCGATCGAATTGATGTTTCTCCCGAGCGTGTACACACCATGCGCTGTCTGTCACGGTACTAGATACAACGAAGCAACTTTAGAAGTGAAATATCGAGACATCAACATCGCTCAAGTCCTTGAGATGAGCGTGGATTCGGCAGCGGAATTTTTTACGGAATTGCCATCAGTCGAGCGGGCGCTAAAAACGCTACAGGATGTTGGACTGGGCTATCTACGATTAGGACAGCCAGCCACCGAACTTTCCGGCGGCGAGGCTCAACGCATCAAACTCGCAACAGAATTACAACGGGCGCGCACGGGCAACACTTTATACGTTTTGGATGAACCGACCACCGGACTGCATCCAGCTGATGTCGAAAAGTTGATGACCCTCATGCACGCGCTGGTAGATGCCGGAAACACCGCAATCATCGTCGAGCACGATATGGACGTAATCTCAAATTCAGACTGGGTAATCGACCTTGGACCAGGCGCTGGCAAGAACGGCGGGCAGTTGATTGCTAGCGGAACGCCTGCAGAAGTCTCGAAATCATCGTTAAGCAAAACCGCCTTTTACCTTAAAAAATGCCTGAAAGAGCTATTTTGAGTCTTCAGGTAACGTTATCAAGATTCCAGGCGCAGACAGTTCCAATACATAACTTTTTTATAGAACCAATATGGACTACGCTCCAATTTAAAACCTGTTTTTCAAGTTAAGCTTAGGCGTTTAGGTACCGCAAGTTATAAGTCGCCGGGCATGCATCGCATCTTACAACTGCTATTGATTATCACTGCTCTCATCGTTGGCATTGCGGCGGTGAGCGCGTTTCTTTTCTACAAAATGAACGATTCAGAGCAGTGGATTGTCCACACACAAGAAATTCTCTACATGCAGAGCGAAGTCTATTCGAACTTGCAAGACATGAATCTAGCCAGTCGTGGCTATGCGCTT